>JAQYWP010000035.1 GCA_029379285.1 Rhizonema sp. PD38 | reverse complement strand
ATATAGAAGATGCCAACAAATTTCTAATCAATAATTTGCATTTTCACGTACTCAGGCGGGGGTTGAATACGCATTAAATCATTTTCAAAAATTACCAGTTCACTCCGCTTTTCAATTTCCTTAAATCCAGAAAATTTATAAGAGATATACATCATCCGGTTACGATTATTGGTCATAAATTCAGCACATAACCGGACGTTATTGTTTTTAGCAAGACTCATAATATGGTTCAGCATAATTGTGCCGACACCTCTGGACATAACGCGACAGGACATCAGCAGGAGTTTTATAGTCCAGACGCTTTCTTGACACTCTATAAGAGTTAACCCAATTTTACCATAACTTCCATATTTATCATCTAAACTGGCAATGAACAGTTTGTGACTCTTTGATTGCCGAAAATGATTAAGTTCATCATAAGAGTATGTATAACCAGTTGTATTCAATTGGTTAGTACGTAGTGTTAATTCTTCGGCACGCTGCAAATCCTCTTCTTTTGCAGAAGAGATAGTAAAACTCATATTAAGAGTAGCTAAAAACTCTTCTGGCGTCCCAACGAATTCTTTTTCAACATTCTGGCGTTCTATATCACTAATGTACATTAATCTTCTAATTTTTGAATCTTCTGTAATAAAACGCGGATTCATTTCCGGTAGTTCTAGCAGATGTGCCAGCCCAGATGCGTTGATACAGAGGACTTCCGGCAGGGAGAAGTTGACTTCTTCCAGTTCAAATGGCTGATCGTCGATAAAGGCGATCGCATCTATACCAATATTAATTAATTTAGCGATTTCTAGAAGAGAAGCAGCCTTGGAATTCCAATTGATTTGAGGATAAAGAAAATACTCCTGCAAACCAAACTCAAAGAGTTTGTTTATGGCAAGGGCGCAATCATTTTTACTAGCAACAGATTGCAAAATACCGCGACTGTCTAAAGTTCTAATGATATTGACTATACCATCTTGGAGGGAAACTTGCTTATCCTCCAATAACACACCCTGCCATAGGGTGTTATCTAAATCCCAAACGACGCACTTAATAACTTTTTTGTCTTTTTGCTTGTAACTTGTAGATTCAATTTGAGTGCTAATCATGTGTTTATATCCTTGCTGCTAAGTTTTGCACCATAACAGCACCAGTGCGTGGTGAAAGGTATTCCTGATACCCGTACTCAGCGATAGTAACTTGTTGGAGCTGAGTACTACCTTCGATGATTTCCATGATTTTGGCGTCTCGCAAGTACCTTTCAACAGGGTATTCGCTACTACAACCATTCCCACCATGAATTTGTACGGCATCACTTGCGACTTGAGAAGCGACTGTCGATGCAAAATACTTGGCAATTGAAGTCTCTATAATGGAATTAGGATCGCCAGAGTCTTTGAGGTAGCCAGCTTGATAGCATAGCAATCTTGCTGCTTTCACATTGGTTATCATGTTAGTAATCATTTGCCGAATTAATTGATGTTCTTTTAGACAAACGCCAAACTGCTTGCGATCGCTCGTATACTGAATGCAAGCTGACAAACAAGCTTGTGCAATGCCTACAGAGCCCCATGCTACACTGTATCTGCCGTAATCCAGTGCCGAGGATGCCACATAAGAGAAACCAAAACCCAGCCTACCCACAAGGTTTTCCTGAGGAATGCGACAGTCATCCAGATGCAATTCTGCTAACATCGAAGCTCTGACACCTAGCATACCAAAAATTGGTTTAATCGAAAGTCTTGGGCTGTTCTTTTCAACTAAGAAAGCAGAGGGTTTTCCTTGACATTGGGCAAACACTAAAAAGACTTCTGCTATTTGCCCATAAGTAATCCATTTCTTGTGTCCATCTAAAACATAAGCATCCCCAGAAAGTGTCGCCGTAGTTTCCACACTTTTGGCATCACTACCTACGTTAGGTTCGCTCAAAGCGAAAGCAGCGATAATTTCACCAGAGGCTAATTTGGGAAGCCAATAGTTTTTTTGAGACTTATTCCCCCACTTGCAAAGAGCGTGAGCTACCATGCAATGAACTGTCAGCAAACTCCGCAGCGAAGAACACCCGCGTCCAATTTCTTCGTTCAGTAAGCCATAGGTTATCATCTCCATACCCATGCCACCGAATTCTTGGGGGACAATAGCACCCAAATATCCTTTTTGAGCTAATTTTTCAATTAGCTGTGGTGGCGTACGCTCTTGTTGATCGTATTGATTTGCCTGAGGCACAATCTCTGCATATACAAAGGCTCTAAATTCAGCCTGAGCGTTTTTTTGCTGAGGAGTTAATTCTAGTTTCATCACATCTTTGAGGTAGAGAAACACCGTCAAATAGCTTAATCGCAGGCTAGTAAAACCGTCTTCCGTTCTACTAAATTAGTCAAGGCATTTATAGTCCTGAAGTTATCAAACTCAAGATCTTCGTTCTCGACAGTGATTTGAAATTCTTGTTCTAAAAATAATACCAGTTGCATGGCAAACATTGAATTAACAAAACCAAGGGAAAATATATCTTCATCAGACTGCAAATCATGGTCACCGAAAAACCGGGAAAGGAAGGTTTTGATTCTTGCTTTGGTTTCTTTCATATTCATTTCAGATGATTTTATGATTTACTGGTAGACATAAAACCCTTTACCGCTTTTGCGACCATGCAACCCCGCGTCTACCATTTTCTTAAGCAGTGAACACGGTCTGTATTTGCTGTCGTTGAAACTTTCATACAAAACTTCAATAGAAAATAAAATCGTATCTAAACCAATCAAATCGGCTGTTTCCAGCGGTCCCATTTTGTGCCCAAAGCAAGTTTTAAAGATTTTATCTACTTCTTCTACTGAAGCTACTTGATCTTGCAGGATAAAAACAGCTTCGTTAATGGTCAACATCAGCACGCGGTTGGAAACAAAACCCGGTGAGTCATTAACGATAATGCATTCTTTACTCATCCGAGCTAACAATTTTTTTGCTGTCTCGATTGTTTCATCAGATGTATGATACCCGCGAATCATTTCAACCATCGGTTTCATTGGCACGGGGTTCATGAAATGCATGCCAATGACTCTTGGTGTTCGCTTGGTCACTGAAGCAATGCGGGTAATGGAAATAGCCGAGGTATTAGCTGCAAATACAGTATTTTCTGGACAAATTGCATCAATTTGTGAGTATACCTCCTTTTTAATATCCCACTTTTCAGTTACATTTTCAATCACAAATCCTGCATCCTTTAGGAATTCATAGTTGGTCGAAAACTTAATTCTCTGTAAAATATCTTCATGATTTTCTGTCTGATCATTTTTCTGAAAAAAACTCTGGAAACGAACATTATTCCTAATTTCCTGTTTGGCATGAGCCAAAATATCTTCAGAAATATCTAGTAGAATCACTTGATAACCCGATTGAGCGAGGTTTTGCGAAACCCCGATCCCCATAACACCTGCTCCAACAACACCAACTGTCTGAATTTCCATCACTGCTACCTATTTTTCCAATGTCATTTTCGTAAGGCGTAAACATAGTACATCGCTGAGTCTTCATACAAATTTTCTTTTTCTACTGCGACTTTATAACCATGCCTTTTCAGCAAGCTAGTTATTTGCTGTAGCCGCCCATCTTTATCGCCGACTTCTATGACAACCTGCTTGATTTTATTCCAATCTTCTTCTTTGATGCCCTTAATGACATCAAGTTCGCTTTTGTACGCATCAATTTTTAGTAAGTCTATGCATTCGACGTTTTGCTCGCTAAGAACATCAGAGAGAGTTCTTAACTGGCAAGTCAAACACTGACTCGTAAACCGTTCTTCTAACAATTCATCTGAATATTGTATCAGGTTTTCCATGCTCTTGAGATCATTTTGCACTTGATTGAGCATGATAGCTTTTAAGACTGTCTTTTCTTCTTCTCTGTCAGGATAGAATGAGGACATTCCAGCACTATTGGGATAAAACGTCAATGTTGCGGCTTTTGACTCGTGAGACAATCCGTAATTGAACAGGTTGGCATTTACCTCATAGCGTTTCGTATTCAAACGTAAAATTTCAAATAGAGGCAAAGCTGGCTCAAATGCGTAAATCCTGGCATTTTTACATTGTTGATTGACAAACAGCGTAAACAGACCAATGTGAGATCCGACATCAACAATACAGTCGCCATCGTTGAGAGTGATTCCGTGCTTGATATAAACTTGATATTCAAAAATGTCTTTATAGAAGTAATCAGTTTCTGCTTTGCTAAGATGCACAATTTCTAGACTGTTCGGCAATTTGTAGGGTTGCGGCTTAACTGTTCTTGGTGCTTGTTCCAAACTAGTAACAATTGATACAAGTTTCTGAGCTTCGTCTTCAGTTAATTCTTCTAACTCCGCTAAAATCATTTCTTCAATAAATAGAGCCAACCCAGCTACAGAGGGTGCCTCAAAGAGTGAACGAAGCGATAGTTCTAGTTGCAAGTCCTTGCGCAGTTGGGCAATGACCTGAATACCTATCAAGGAATTTCCTCCCAACTCAAAGAAGTTATCATAGATACCTACTTGCTCGATACCCAGCACTTCTTGATAAAGGTTAGTAATCTTGTGTTCGAGTTCACTACTAGGAGCAACATAGGAATTTCGTAAGTTTGGGCGCGAGTGTAGCGAAAGCTCTGATACCATTTCGCTATCCGTCTGCAAGAGATATTCCTGTGCTTCCCCGCCCTTAAAGTCCTCTTGTGACGAGGTTTGCGAGATAGGGACAACTTGTGCCTGTTTTTGTGGTTCAATCCAATAACGCTGCCGCTCAAATGGATAGGTTGGTAAGGGTAGGCGATAGCGGCGCTCATGAGAATAAAATCCCGCCCAATCTATTTGGACTCCTGCAAGCCAAAGCTGACCTAATGTGTTTAGCAAAAAGGCAATATCTGACTGACGTTCGTAAGAATGCCGTAGCGATGGCAGCACAACTCGATCTGCTACGCGAGCGCTCTGTAAAATACTGAGTGCTAAGCTGCTCAATGTCTGTCCGGGACCAATTTCCAATAGGATCGGATTTTGTTTTTTGCATAATTCTTGCACCCCTGAAGCAAACCGCACAGCTTGACACATATGTTTAACCCAGTAGCTGGGATCTGTTGCTTGTGCTGCTGTAATCCAAGTTCCCGTGACGTTGGATAAGTATGGAATTTTAGGTGGTTGGAGATTGAATGTTTTAAGCAGATCTGTGAAAGGTTGTGCGATCGCCTCCATCATTTTTGAATGAAAAGCATGGGAAGTCACAATCCGCCGACACGCCAAACCCTTTTCAGTCAGCTGGTGTTCCAATTCATCCACAGCCTCGGTGCAACCGGAAATCACACTTAGAGATGATCCGTTGATTGCCGACAAGGAAAGTTTTTCACTTAGGAAAGGCTGCACCTCCTGTTCTGTCAGGGGAACAGCAAGCATAGCCCCTGCTGGCAACTCTTGAATCATTTGCGCTCTTTTGGCAACAAGAGTAAGAGCGTCTTCCAAGGACAAAACTCCTGCTAAAGTTGCCGCTACAAATTCACCAATGCTGTAGCCAATCATGGCGACAGGATGAATTCCCCAGGAAATCCACAACTGAGCTAAAGCGTACTCAATGACAAAGATGGCTGGTTGGGTGAGAAAGGTTTGATTTAGTTTTTGCGTGACTTCATCTGCTGGTTCTTCACCACGACCAAGCATTTTTCGCAAATCCAGACCTAGTTTAGCCAGGTTCTGTTTTTGGGAACCTTGAGTAGTCTGGCTGTTTTTGGGATACAGCACATCTCGCAGATCGAGACCAAGGAGAGGTTTTAGCAACAGGCAACATCTGTCAACTGCTTCTTGAAATGTTGGCTCAACTTGATAAAGTTTCTCAGCCATGTTAGTATAATGAGTTCCCAGCCCTGGAAACATAAAGGCGACGGGGCGATCGCTTGTCTGTTGGATACTGGTCAGAACTCGTTTTGGATCTTGAAGTGCATTTACCGCATCTTCAACATCTTGGCAAACAACTACCTGTCGGTAGTCCATAGCCCTGCGACCCACCTGAAGAGTGTAAGCCACATTAGCTAAGTATAAATTGGGATACTCTTTAAGGTGATTAGCCAGATTTGCCGTAGCTGTTTCTAGTGCTGATTCCGTTTTGGCAGAAAGAACTAATAGCTGATATCCTCTCCCCTGCTCCTTTGCTCCCCTGCTCCCCTGCTCCCTTACATCCGGGGCTTCCTCCAGAATTATATGTGCATTAGTTCCCCCAATACCGAAGGAACTAACTCCAGCCCGACGAGGAGTACCATTGGTTTTCCATTCGGACAGCTTAGTGTTTACATAGAAAGGACTGTTGTTGAAATCAATCTCAGGGTTAGATTGCTCAAAGTGTAAGCTGGGTGGAATCAACTTGTGTTTTAGAGCCAGAACTGTCTTAATGAAACCAGCTACACCTGCAGCTGCATCTAGATGTCCGACATTAGTCTTTACCGAACCAATGGCGCAGAACGTTTTTTTCTGAGTACTTGTACGGAAGGCTTTTGTTAAAGCTTTGACTTCAACAGGATCTCCCAGAACTGTGCCACTGCCATGACACTCTACATAGCTGACTGTCTCAGGCTCAATGTCGGCTACAGCAAGAGCTTGTGCGATCACCTGGGCTTGCCTAACCAAGCTAGGTGCTGTGTAACCAACTTTCAAAGCTCCATCATTATTGATAGCGGAACCTTTTATAACGGCATCAATGCGATCGCCATCTGTGATCGCATCTTCCAAGCGTTTGAGGACTACTACTCCAACTCCGCTACCACTAACAGTTCCCCTAGCTTTGGCATCAAAAGTACGGCAGTGCCCATCGGGAGACATAATTCCCCCTTCTTGATGTATATAACCAGCTTTTTGTAGGACATTAATACCCACACCACCAGCTAAAGCCATATCGCATTGGTAACTGAGCAAACTTTGGGAAGCCAAATAGATTGCAACTAATGATGTGGAGCAGCCAGTTTGAACATTGATACTTGGACCTTTTAAATTTAATTTATATGAGGTGCGTGTAGTTAGGAAATCTTTTTCATTACCCAGCAGTGTTTGTTGACCAATTTCTAAGCTGAGTAAATTCCGGTTGGAAGCAATATTGAACAGCAAATAGCTGTTCCAGCCCATACCCGCATAAATGCCAATTTCGCCTGCGTATCTTTCAGAATCGTAGCCAGCATTTTCCAGAGCCTGCCACGCACACTCCAAGAAAAAGCGGTGTTGGGGATCCATAATTGCTGCTTCTCTTGGATTAAAACCAAAGAATGCAGCGTCAAATAATTCTATTTCTTCTAATACCGCTCCAGCTTTTACATGGCGAGGGTTATTTAGTATAGCTGGGTCGATTACTGAATTCAAGATATCTTCATCCGTTAAGACAGAAATTGACTCCACACCCTCTTTGAGGTTGTGCCAAAAATCATCGATACTTTTGGCTCCGGGAAAACGCCCAGCCATGCCAATGACAGCTATGCCTTCTATTGCATTAATGCTTGCTGAGTTGCTCATTAATCTTGACACCCTTCTTCATAATGTGCAGATGATGGGCTTTGTTGTCTAACGTCTGTAAAAAACAATAGTGATGAAATTTTCGGCTCAACGAGTCAGCTTGTTCACGGTCGTAGCAAAATCAAACGCCGCGACCATAATTCCATAAGTTCCTGAACGATTCCTTGAGCTTTTCCTTGTTCAGTTACACTATCCTCCTTAAGAATGCTCGCTACAGTCTTCTCACTGTTTGCAAAACTCAAAACACGAAAGACTTCGTTTGACACCCCAACCTGAAACTCTGTATCGTAACTATTCCCAATATAAAAGAAATTGCTGAACTTAGCGTCTGAACTAAGCTTTTTAACCTGATGCAACGAAATATGGGGGGGTAGTGAAAGCCTAACAGACATATAATTCTGCCAAGATACCTCCTTCTTTTTAATCAGATACTCTCCGATAACGAGATAGTCCAATCCTGTAGTTAAAAAACAAACCACTGCATCTTCAACAGAATCTACAATTGGTTCAACATTATTGTTGAACGACGTGTTTAGCAAAATAGGAACGCCTGTCAACTTTTCAAAAGAGTGAATCAAATCCCAATATCTTTCGTTTGTTTTACGTGATACAGTTTGTATTCTTGCTGTTCCATCAACATGAGTTATCGCCCCCAAAAGGTCGCGTTTATCTTCTCTAACATTGACCACGAATATCATGAATGGGAGTTGTTTTTGATTAGGTGGAACTTCAAAGAATTCATCAACTTCCTCTTCTAAAACAGATGGGGCGAAAGGCCTGTAGCCTTCCCGTTTTTTAATCATTTTGTTGACACGCTCTTTATTTTCTTCCGGTCGAGGATCTGCAAGAATACTTCTGTTCCCTAAAGCCCTTGGTCCAAACTCTGAGCGACCTTGAACCCATCCTACAACATAACCACTTGCCAGCAACTCTGCAGTTTGTCCACTTACATCTATCAATTCCTCAAAAGCAATAAAATCTTGCCATTGTCTCAATTGGCTCAACACTGAAAAGGAACTCCCGATATCTGTTCCCCAGTATACATGCTCTAGTTTTAAAGGCTTCTTAGCTATAGGCTTTGCTTTATAGTACGCATATAATGCTGCTCCTAAGGCGCATCCTGCATCATGAGCCGCAGGCTGTACAAACACATTTTCAAACATTCCGGAGCGCAATATTTTTCCGTTAAGAGTACAATTATGAGCCACTCCCCCGGCCATACATAGATTTTTCTGTTTGGTTTCCTGCTGATAAAATCGAATAACATGAAAAGCTAATTCCTCCAAGGCTTCCTGGAGGGAAGCGGCTATATCCTTATGCATTTGTGTGAAGGGTTCCCCTTTCCGACGTGGCATCCCTAAATCCAAGAGTGAGATTATTTTGTCGGAGTGAATCACATAATCTCCCTTGGGAAGTAATGTATATAGTGTTTGGAATAAACTTCTATATCTTTCCGGATTACCATAAGGAGCTAATCCCATTACTTTGTACTCATCAAAGCCGCCATAACCCAAAAAACCTATTAGGTTCTCATAGAAATGACCAAGAGATTTCGAGGCTGGAATATCGGCTATTTGCTTCAGCATTGTTCCCTCTGTCTCAAAAACCGTACCAGAAATACCCTCACCCTCTCCGTCGAATGTGGTAACAAGGCTTCTTTCATAACCAGAAAGTGCCACTGCGCTCATAGCATGTGAATGATGATGAGGAACAAAACAGAGTCTATCTGGATCTATTTCAGAGTTTAATCCTTTACGTACAACATCCTGAAAAAAAGTAACAGGGTCAATTGTTTTTACCTGAGTAAATTCCCAAAAAAGCTGCTTGACCAATTGCTCCAAATATTGCTTTGAGCAGTAAAAAGCAATCAAGTCTATGTCCTGCAGTTTAACGCCGTGGCTCTTTAAGCAGAAATGCAATGATTGGGTCGGAAACTTGCCCGTATGTTTTATTCGATTGAGCCTTTCTTCCTCGATTGCAAAAACAACTTCTCCATTTTCAATCAAAACGGCTGCCGAATCATGAAGTCTTGAGGTTACATATCCATATGGATACTCGTGAACGAGATCTAACCCTCCACAAAACCCTAATACCAACATATTTCACTCCTTATTATTTTACAGTTCATTGCATATTACTATTCACAAAACAATTTTCTTTTGAATTAAGTTTTTTGTCATTCAAGATATACATATCAAAAAAATAACTATGCTGATGTTGCAATAACAAGATTATTTTTGCCGTCTAGATACACATGATCTACGCGTTATAATACCAAACATAGGGCAACTTAAGGTTGAACTTCGCCACGTGTACCTGCCGAAACAATTTTAATTTTCCTACTATACGTCGTGTCAGGATATTCGGCAAAATAAGAAGTTATATTGTTGTCATACTTAGAAAATGCTTCATTGCTAACTAGAAATATGCTGCTGTCAATTGCTTTGATAAAGCGGCAATTTTTGTTAGATTTCTTCCTTTGCGTTTATTTAAAGAAAATAGTGCAGGGTTAAGTACTTTCTATTGGTAATCTTTATATCTTTCTCCGAAGTTGTTTTTGTCGATTCATCGCCTGTTTTTGCTTCTGAGTGCGATCGCGAACTTGCTCTACCTCTAGCTGTGCGTCTTTTCCCTCACTTAAATGTTTTGCCAACGAATGTATAGTTGGATGCTCAAGCAGTTCAATCATTGATAAGTCTTGCTGCAACAGTTCCTGTAGTTGGCTATGAACTTGAGCAATTAACAACGAATGACCACCTATATCAAAAAAGTTGTCATGAATACCCACCTTTTCTAGGTGAAGCACCTCTTGCCAAACAGCAGCAATGGTTTGTTCCACCTCAGTATTGGGTGGTACATAAGCAACTTCCAACTCTGGTCGAAACTCTTCTACGACTGCGAGGGCTTTCCTATCTATTTTACCATTAGAAGTTAATGGCAATGCATCCAGTTGTAGATAAGCTGAGGGAACCATGTACTCAGGTAGCTTTTGTTTGAGAAATTGACTCAGTTCGCTGATTGAAATGGATAACTCGGCGTTCAAAACAATGTATGCAACTAAACGCTGGTTGCCTGAGGCATCTTCCTGTAAAACAACTACTGACTCTTGCACTCCCTGATGCTCTAAAAGAGCCGCCTCAATTTCTCCTAATTCAATGCGGAAACCTCGGAGCTTCACTTGGTTATCAATCCGTCCAAGAAACTCAAGAGTCCCATCACAACAATAACGAGCAAGGTCACCTGTTTTGTACAGGCGCTCCCCCGGTTCATTGCTGAAGGAGTTCGGAATAAACTTTTGTGCTGTCAGTTCAGGCTTGTTTAGATAACCTCGTGCAATTCCTTTGCCGCCAATGTACAGTTCACCCACAAGAGTCATTGGTACTGGCTGCAAGTGTGAATTCAACACGTAAAGCTGGGTGTTTGCGATTGGACGACCAATGGGAATCGACCCTAACTGCTGCTTGTCATTTACCTGATAAATGCAGCAACCAACTACGGTTTCTGTTGGTCCGTATTCATTCACTAGCATCGTATTAGGAGCAAACTCTTGCCAAAAGGCAATATGCTGTGCTGATAAGTTTTCACCTCCAATGATCAAAGCTTGCGTGCGACCTGCTGCTTCTTGAGAAGAAAACTGTTGACCAAGCAACTCCAAGTGAGCAGGTGTAAGTTTGACCAAGCTTAAATTGGAGCTTTGGCTTAGAGCAGTGTAAAGGGTCTGAATATCTTGGTTCTCTGGCAGCAGTTTTACCTGACCACCCACTAGTAAGGGCGAAAAAAGACTTGTGATTGTGAGGTCAAAACCTAGGGGCGAGTGAACTAGCGTCCCTGTTCCTTGCTCGACAGTATAAGCTTGCGTACACCAGCTTAGGTAGTTGACTAGCCCTCGGTGAGGAATCAATGTTCCCTTGGGCTTGCCAGTAGAGCCAGAGGTGTAGATGACATAGGCAAGGTTTTCAGGGATTGTTTGACTGACAGGGTTTTCTGTATTTTCCTCGGCTATGTCTTCCCAATCAGCGTCAAGGCAAATAACTTTGGTTACATCTAAGGGCAAGTTAGCTGCTAGACGCTGCTGAGTCAATAGTATAGGTATATTACGATCCGCTATGATATAGGCTTGTCGCTCCAGTGGATAGGTTGGTTCAATTGGCACATAGGCTCCACCAGCTTTGAGAATACCCAACACTGCGACCACCATCAAAAGTGATCGCTCTACGCAAATCCCCACCAGTACCTCTGGTCCGACTCCCAGTTGCTGTAGGTAGTGCGCGAGTTGATTTGCTCTGGCATTGAATGAACGATAAGTTAGTTGCTCGTTCGCAAATATCACAGCGACGTTATTTGGGGTTCGCTCTACTTGTTCTTGCAACAGATGGTGGATACACTTGTCATTTGGATAAGTGGTGTTTGTGTTGTTGAACTCAATCAGCAATTGCTGCCACTCGCTATCGCTCAGAATCTCCAAGCGACTAATGACTGCTTCAGGATTATTGGCAACGCTTTCTAACAAAGTCTGAAATTGCCCCGCCAAACGTTCTATGTCGTCAATTTGGAATAAATTGGAGTCATAGTGAAATTCGTAACCCAGAGAATCTTCCTGACACAGACAAGAGAGTTTTACTTTGAATCTGTCAATATATGCGTATTGCTTATATATGGAAAGTGATAAATTGTTATCTACAGAATACTTTGCCCCTGTGTGTTCAAACTCGAAACAAAAGGGGAAGAAGGAAGATTTTGCTATATTCCCAGGAGCTTCTGCAGTCTGTTCTTGGGTAAAATACTGTTGCCATTCAGCATTTTTAAGGCTAAATTCGTTAACTTGCTGCAAAATATCGCTAAATGTGCGGTTTTCTTCCAGATGACAAACAAGCGGTAAATATTTTGCAAACAGCCCTAAAGCTGACTCTAATCCCTCATAATTTCGACCATCATAGGCAGTACCAATCAAAATCCTTGACTGTTGTGTGAGTCGCCAGAGCAAAATTGAAAAGCAAGTTAGTAAAACGACTTCTGTCGTAGTTTCATACTTCTGGGCGATCGCATCAATTTTTGCTGCTAGCTCATCAGCAATCGGTAAGGCAAGAAACTTAGGCGAAAATCCTAGTTCAACTATAGGCTGATTTTCGCTTGTTAGCTTCAAACTAAAAAGGTCAGAAAAATCTAGCTGACACCAATACTCTCTTCCTGCTTTTGTCTCCTCTGACTCAAGTAAGTCATTGAGAATTTCGGATACATCAGCATACTGGATAGGTTCATCAAATAACTTTTCCCCATACAAGCAGGCTGAGTATGAAACACTGATTTCACGCACTAAATTTTTCAGTGTTCCTGCATCTGCATATACAGCAGGCAAATTGATAAGCAACGTATGTCTCTCATCAGACAACTCAACCAAGGCAATATACAATGGTGAATCCTGCTCAAAATCGAAAGGTAGTTGACAGAGTTCATGAAACAATGCCTCAATTTTGACTTCTTGTTCTTGCGGAGTCAAACCTCTATAGTTATGTTCATGAATAGATGAGAATCCTTGATCCCCTTTCTTACCAACAGTTCCTACGGGTAGCGTATCATTTATAATTTGAAGCGGGATATCCATCCCTGGCAAACAACGAAAAATAGTACGCAAAATTTCATGTCGATTCAAGACATTCTCTAAACTCGTCTCGAAAACTTTTCTGTCGAAATTCCCCTTAATTTGAACAGCACACTGAACACGGTAAGGTAGCGTTGTCTCAGATTGCTGTAACAACCATAGATGCTTTTGCTGTGGAGAAATTCGGAAACCTTTGATAATTTTCTTTTGCGTATCTGTAATTTGCATTTTTGTATATTAAATAGCTTTGTGAGTGTAGGGTTCAGCCATTCCCACGACAATTTTTCGACAACCAACAAATGGTGCACGTCCATGAGCCACTAGCATATTGTCTAGCATTAAAATATCTCCCTCCTGCCAAGAGAAAGTAACTATTTCTTGTTGATAGCAAGAGCGAATCTCATCTAACACAGAGCATTCAATAGTTGAACCATCACCGTAGTAGGTATTTTGAGGAAGATCTGACTCTTTAAATTCTGCTAAAAAAGACTCACGTATTGTTGATTCTAAGCTTGATACATGAAAAAAAGCAGAATGATTGAACCAGAGCATTTCATTAGTTTTTGGATGCTTTGTAACAGCTTGTCGAAGTTGTTTGGTTCTTAAGCAATTACCGTCTTTCCATTCAACCTCAATACCATTTTTATAACAGTACTCTTCTACCTCTAGCTTGTTCGTAGTTTGAAAAACTGTTTGCCAGGGAAGACCAAATCCGTTGCCAAAGTTGCGAACATACATCACCTGCTTTTGGATGAATAGTTCTCTGATTTTTGGGTTAATGCGTTGAAAAACTTTCCTCACGTCGGCAATTGGCGTTTCTCCTCCCTGCTCCGGCGCTGTGATACAGAAAAAGAAGATTTTTAAAGGCCATGTATGCTGGTAGGAATTTTCGTTGTGTAGGAAAATACTTTGAGTGGCAGGGTAGTCAGTTGATGTATAAATATTACCATTTACGTGACTGCGTGGCGAGGAACGTTCTCGATACTCTAATAACTCCCCCGATATAGATTTGATGAACTCTTCAAACTCAGCCACTCCATTGACTTTAAAGTTCCGAAAAAGTATTCCTCCGTGTTTCAGCAATTCTGTTTCAATAAAAGACCGATTGTGCGTAGCCCAAACTGTGAGATTTACTCCTTCAACAGTAGGCTGAACTACTAAAGGCAGAAATTTTCCGGTCTGCGGAAATTCTGTTTTGATTAATTCTTCTTGGGACAAGCTCATAGCTTGCCGCCTTAAGGTTGGCAACTTTTTGATTTCAAACTTGTCGGTTGGAGAATTTTTCATAATTACTTATCACTGGTGATTACCATTACACCTGATTAGGTTGACAGGAGCACAAAGTGGATAGGGTGTACAGCTTTCTTAAGGACAACTGGAAGGTAATTCTTTGACCTCTAGCTTTTGAGATTCAGGTTTTCTCTAATGCCACTTCTTCTTCAATCGCTTTCCGCTTCACTGTCTTAAATTTTTGAAAACTAGTTTGTTTAAGTTCTCGTTCTTTTGCAATTTGTTTTTCTGTATCTGCTTCTAATAAAATTTCTTTTAGTAAATTCAACCTAATTTCGGGTTGAACTACAACAGTACGTAGAAGTGTTTGAAAATTTGATAAGAGATGTGTAATAGTATCAGCCTCAAACAAGTCTGTACTGTACTCCATCCAACCCATCAAACCTTGCTCTGTTTCCGTCAGATTCAGCAGCAGGTCATACTTTGCAGTTTGACTATCAACCTCGCTGACACTCACAGCTAGACCCGGAACTGCTAAGGGCGGCATGGCTACATTTTGAAGCACAAGCTTGACTTGAAATAGGGGCGTACGATCTAAAGTCCGTTGTGGGTTCAATACCTCCACTAGCTTATCAAAGGGCACTTCCTGATGTGCGTAAGCCCCTATAGTTATCTTACGTACTCGCTTCAATAACTCATCAAAAGTGAGGTTCTCGGACAGGTTAATACGTAATACCAGCTGGTTGACGAAAAATCCGATCAGTGGCTCAGTCTTAGCTTGATTACGGTTCGCAATATCTGTACCGACCACAATTTCTTCCTGATCTGTGTACCAATGTAGCAGCATTTGAAAGGTTGCTAGCAATGTCATAAACAATGTCACTTCCTGCTGCTGGCTCAGCACCTTGAGAGCATCCGTCAACGATTCAGACAGAACTACAGATTGCCGTCTACCTTGGAAAGTTTGAACTGCTGGTCGGGGATGGTCGGTGGGCAGTTGCAGTATCGGGAGATTGTCCAGTTGTTTTTTCCAGTAAGTTAGTTGCGACTCCAACACTTCCCCCTGTAGCCACTGGCGTTGCCAGATTGTATAATGTGCATACTGAATGGGCAACTCAGGTAAAGGTGAGGGTTGTCCGTTAGAATAAACTTGGTAGAGTACTGTTAGTTCCCGAAAGAGGACTCCCATAGACCAGCCGTCAGAGACAATGTGGTGCATTGTTAACAACATTATATATTCTTGCTCGGTGCACTGTATAAGAGTCACTCGTAGCAATAGTCCCTGTGTCAAATCAAAAGGCTGCCGAGCCTCCTGAGTAGCTAGCCACTGCACTTCTGCTACACGATGAATTTCAGGGATATTCCGCAGGTCTACCACAGGCAGCGTTAACCTTAAATCTGGGCAAATGACTTGCATTGGCTTCCTCTCTACAGTAGTAAACGCCGTTCGCAAGGCTTGATGTCGTCGGACGATTTCATTAAAGCTTTGCTCTAGTACCGTTACGTTGAGGACATCTTTCAGGTGTACGACAATAGAAATGTTATAGAAAGGATTGCCTGGTTGCAATCGATCAAGAAACCATAGTCGTTGTTGAGCAAAAGATAGAGGGTAAAATTTCGCGGCTTTCGGCATTTGGGTAAGGCTCACTGACGGCATACAAGCTGCCGTTGTCAGTTCAGCAAGTATCTTTGTCGCTAGCTGAGTGATGTGAATACCTTCAAAAAAGTCTGCTACAGGTACGGTAACTTCAAGATCATTCTCAATCCGGTTTTTTAACTCAAAGACTTTTATAGAATCGAGTCCCAAGGAGCTCAATGGTTGCTTAGGGTTGATTTCATGCACTGGAATTGAAAGCACCTGTGCTATCTGTTCCTGAACATATGACTCTAACAGCGGCTGACACTCGCGTGGAGTGAGGGCTAAGAGAGTTTCGCGCTGCAACTTATTCCCGTTTCCATCAATATCAATACTTTTTTGAATGCTATTGCCAACGACTTCTAGCTTACCTGCTTGAAAATCAGCTTTTGTGGCACGACGTTGAATTTTACCACTGGAGGTTTTGGAGATAGTCCCAGGTTTTACCAACACCACTGCATAAACTTGTACCTCATGCTCCTCAGTAACTGCCTGACGAATTCCCGCTATAACTTCCTCAAGATTCGGTTTAGCACGAAACTCTAACTCTTGGACTACGACTAATCGTTCTTCATTCTCTATCTCAATTGAGAAAGCTGCACCACTACCTGAACGTAATGATGAATGACTCCGTTCTGCCGTTAATTCTATATCTTGTGGGTAAAGGTTGCGACCACGAATAATGATTAAATCTTTGGCTCGACCTGTAATATAGAGTTCTCCATTATGCAAAAAGCCTAAGTCACCAGTGCGTAAAAATGCTCCTACTCCTGTATCTTTAAGAGAGGCGTGAAATGTTTGCTCTGTCAGGTCAGGAGAATCCCAATAACCTTGACCTACGCTCGGACCTGATACCCAGATTTCTCCAATTTCATCTGGTGAACAGCGAGTCAATGTTTCGGCATTGACAATAACTATCTGCTGTTGAGGAATGGTTTGACCACAACTGACAAAGGTTTGAGTATCTTTGCTCTCGGCACTTGCTGATACTATGCGGTTTTGTGAAAGTGCAAATTTCTCTACAGTTTTAACATCAGGTAAAGCTTTCTGTATTCCACCGGAAACCATCAGTGTTGCTTCTGCCATGCCGTAACAGGGATAGAATGCTTCAGGGCGAAACCCACACTCACCAAAGGCTCTGGCAAATCTTTCTAAAGTCTCCTGCCAAATTGGTTCAGCACCGTTAAATGCGACACTCCAACTACTTAAGTCGAGAGTTTCTTTTTGTTGTTGGGTAATTTTTTGAATACAATGCTCATAAGCAAAGTTGGGACCACCACTCGTGGTACCTTTGTAGCGAGAAATCGCCTGTAGCCATCGATATGGACGTTGCAAAAAAGAAGGTGGGGACATTAAGATGCAACCAAACCCACCATACAATGGTTGCAAAATACCACCAATTAACCCCATATCATGGTAGACAGGTAGCCAGGAGACAAATTTACTGCCGGGAGAATGTTCCATAATTTGGTAAGTCACGGCAGCATTATGCAGCAAGTTGCCATGACTGAGCATAACTCCCTTTGGTGTTCCCGTGGAACCCGACGTATATTGCAAGAAAGCGAGGGTATCTGCATTGATTTCAGGCTGTCGCCAAGAATCTTCTAAACCCTGTGTTAGATTGTCAGTAACGATCCAACAAAAATTTTCGATATTTGTTTGTTGTGTAAGTATGGATTGTAATGTTGGGAGTATAGCTGTTGTGGTCAAAGCAACTCTTGCCTGTGCATTTGTGCTAATAGCCAGTATTCTGTCTGTTTTGCGCTCATTACGAGGTGGATAAGCTGGAACAGCCACGACTCCTGCGTAGAGACAGCCAAAAAAAGCACTCAAGTAATCTAGCCCAGGCGGATAAAGCAATAAGGCTCGTTGCCCGCTTAAACCTTCAGTTTGGAGTTGAGTTGCGATCGCTCGACTACGCCGATCCAACTCATAGTAAGTCAGCGTTGATTCCTGAGTTTCTCCATCTTCGAGGAAGGTGAACGCTTGTTTGTGCGGCGTTTTTAAACTGCGGTAACGCAAAATATCAACGATAGTCGCACATTGATGGGGAATTTCTGGAAATTTATGGAGAATTGCAGTCATTATTTCGCCTCAAGCAATTAGATGCACGCGAATATAGGTAGAATCAAGCTATCTCAGTGGCAAATTACACTTTGTGTAAAGATCAGAACGCTGCATTTACGTTTACGCCTGACGAAAAACAGCTTCGTTAGGAGACATCGCTGTCGCAAAAAGATAAGGGGAATAGATTCAGCTCATAAACAACTTGATGCTTACTTCCTATTTCATCCTGGAGGTGCCACCAACTAGTCACTTGGCTTTCCACAACCTAACCAGTGGCTTTTCTCAAATTAAGCGCGGCGTTCAAATCACGGTAGATTACAAGACGACAAACTCTTTTCACGATAAAGTACACTTGAGAAATT
Organism: Rhizonema sp. PD38; assembly: GCA_029379285.1. GTDB lineage: Bacteria > Cyanobacteriota > Cyanobacteriia > Cyanobacteriales > Nostocaceae > Rhizonema. The sequence continues at coordinate 38 of JAQYWP010000035.1, read as the reverse complement.
TTTTGAACAAACCTCAACTGTTGGCTTATACAGAAGAG
>JAQYWP010000406.1 GCA_029379285.1 Rhizonema sp. PD38 | reverse complement strand
GGCGTGCTGCAATGGATGATGACTATATGCTCACCCTGTTGGCAGCTGCACTAGCCGACCCCACTCAGGAGACGTAACCTAGCTGTCAATAGCGTTTGAGATGCGCTTACCCTGCCTAAGTTGCGGGTTATCATTACAGATTTGCCAGAACGAGTTCACCGAAATAATCAAGTGTGTTCTGAAAAAACCTGTATTAAAGTTTCGTTCTAAAAAACCTAAACACCGAGTTACTGGACTACGAGTTAAAGCTCCTTCTTTTCGTGTCCTCAATAACGCTTTCAGTCTTAACTGAACCGTATTGAGCTATAGGATGAATATTTGATTTTTGAAAAAGCGACCTACTTCTGAAGAGTGGGAAAATCACTCGTTTGTGTGTCGGATAAACCATTCAAATATCCATTTTAAATGAGAGAATGAAGGAATCAAAGCACAAAAACGCAAAGCTCGCCGGAGGGATACTCCCCCCGGCAGACTTTGCGCCGAACCCAGGTTTTGGCTTGCAACCGAACATCTTCAATGGGATTTTGTATAGGACAATTGGGAGCAAAACGAACGCAATGTATTTTTCATCAGTATGTTTTCAAAAATCAAATCGGAGTCCTATATTAGTATTATTTATTTCTCAGTATAAAGAAAACCTCACAGCAATTTGTGAGGTTTTTCTAATCCGATTTGACCCAATCGGTAGGGTTTATGCTCTGTGTGAATTTCAGTATCTATTTTCGTGTTTCCAACTAATCCAATTTGACCCAATCGGTAGGTAGATTTCCTAGCTACTTATGGTAAAAAGTTGAGATGACTTTCTAGTCAAGTGTTACCTTCTTTGCCCTTCTACTACACTTACACTTACACTTACACCTTCATTATCAGTTACACCACTTTTTGCGCCTAAAAGATTTGCATTATTTATTAAATTAGCGCTATTCAGAGTATCAGCTACAAGTGAGCCACCCACTATTTGTCTTAATTGCTCATTAGACAATTCTTCAAAAAATTTGTCAGTTTTCAATCTAATATTAGACATAATTTTCCTCTTATTCTAAAAAAATATTACATGCTAAATATTATTGTCTTATTTTTAACATATGAGTGTCAAGGACAATTAAGACATTTAAACATTAAATAAAAATATTTTTCCAAAATATCACTTCTCACAAGGAAAGCTCTTACAATGTAAGCTGTAAGAGCTTGGAAGTGATACAGTGAATTACTACCTTATTCTACTGGCATACAACAATCTATTTGCTAGCAAAGTCGTACCTTAATTATAAAAAATACAACATTGAAGTAGACTACTTACAAGGGATTAACTTCTGCTGTTCCCTGTTGATTACAATTTTTATCAATAGGGATCGGCAGCCTAAACTATACCACGGCTCACTCTACACGAGCCGTGGTTTCAAGATTTCGGCTCGAACTGCCACCTCTGGTTAGGTTCACCCTTCCCGACGAGCGTCGCGTTATGGGAGCCCCCGTTCTTGACGAGGGTAAGCACCAACTCTGGCTTACCCTCCAAGAAGATGTAGCCACCCTCCGCCTGCCACTTGGATACGCCCTCTCGCCCCCAACCCCAAAGGGTCAAAAACATTTCTTTTTGTTCTCTAGGTGCCATGCTGATCCTTTCGGATAACGCTAACTTCACCACATCGGGCTCGATTATAATCTCATCCTCATCGGGATCGCACATATTCATCTCCACCCACTTTGTAACAGACAGACTCGACTGCTGCTCGAAGGACAGATCAGATGACTCTTGAGGGTACAGGGTTGCCAGCGCCTTCACTATCTTTTCGGCAACATCTGGTAGAAACAAGTTTTTAATGGGCGTTCCGAAGTCGCTCTTTTTGACTTCATCAATGCGTGCCATCAGGAAACGTACATTTTCATTAAGATTTCCAGGAGGACGCTCCGCCTGGAGGGCAAACCTGCCATTGGTGACATCGAGGTTACTCATCAAGTAGTTGCCTTTCAAACGCCCGTGCGCGTCCTTGCCTTGGTGGAACCACCAGAGGTCATCGTCGCCCTTCCCTCCGGAAGATCCGATACGGAAGCTTGGATCTTGAGCAAAGTTGGCTTTGATCTCCCCTGTTTCGTGCGTAGTCGAACTCTTTGCGTCTAGAGATCCGCTTACGAAACCATTATCGTGAGACAACAAACGTATGCCTGTATCTTGGTTAATAATACGAAATTTGCCTTCGGGGAAACCGTTTGGCATATCATTCTCCTCTTTCTCTCAGTGTCCGCGTATAAAAAATGATTATGTTTTAAGGTAGCTTATAACAATCTATTTGCTAGCGAACTCATACTCTAGTTAGAAAAGTTACAAACTTTAAGTATGCTTACAGGGGATTGACAACATTTGCTGCAATTATAAATTACTTCTTAAAATCCAGTTTTGCTAACCCGTATTTACTGTCTTGAATATGGTTTCTAGAAATGGTTCTTCTGGAAAATAGTATTCTGGAAAGTAATATGCAACCGTACCATTGTCACAATCCGATACAATTTGAGTACGTATTGCTTTGATCAGAATGTGGAGAGCAATATCTACGGTGGGTTGGGATTACTCCGCGAAGGAGTTAACGAACTTGTCCGATTTCCTCTCTTGACAGAAAAGAAAATTGTTAAGTATTTGCAATATAGAAGATCTATAAAAATAGGTCGCCAAAAATAATCTCGGGTTACTACATATTCGAGAGTGTTTGGAAAAGCCAGTCTGAATCAGCAGGCGATCACTCTTATAGCTATCTTTAAAACACTTTAACCGAGGCTCATTACTGATGGTAATTCCAAGTATTTAGCTTACGTTGCACTTTTTGATGAATCTTGGCTGCAGATGTCTTGTTTGTCCACTGGCTGAGCGGCAGAGAATATCGCCATCCTCATCCGGCTCAGAAGCGATCGTGTACAACGCTCCACCGTGCGACACTATTTCTCCAATCTTAAAAGTTTTTTGAGTTGCCACCTGCTTCACCTTATTTCGTGCATCCATCGTTCTTTTGTTTGGGAGTGGTATTGCTTCCACTGGTGTAGGCTTTATATAAGTAATCAAGCTTTTGAAAAAGAAGATCGAGGGTATTTGATCAACCAAGTTGCAGGCAATCTCTTTTACTTGCTGCGCCTCTAACTCCATCTGCATATTTTCAGCTTTTATATTCCTCAATTCCTTTGCTTCCGCCTCGAATTCCTTTGCCCTTAGTTCTATCTGTTGAAAATTCTCCTTGTAAAGCAAGCTTTCTTCTGCTGCAATCTGCAATTCTTCAACTCTGTGTTCTGGCTCCACGAAAGCTTGTATGGCTTGCTCCACGATTATCCTTGGGGGAAGATTAGATAGTTCACACTCTCTCTCAATAGCCAAGCCTACTGTCTCCGATACATGAGGCGCTTGATATTCCCGAGCAAGTCCATCTGAGGTTTTATGTGCGCCGACGTACTTCCACGGTGTCTTCGGCTTTTTGGGCTGACTCTGTGAAAACTCTTTCATGCGTAAGCTCGCTTCTAACTGGCTGACAGGGGGGTGTTCTATGAAATCGTCAATCAAGTTTGCGTACTTTGACTGCGCCAACTGCGCCAACATGTCAATCCCTAGCATGTAGGCGGTTTGTGCCGGGAAATTATCTGCTACCTTTGCTGCTCGAATCAGTTTGTTTACTTTAGGCAGTGTCTTCCCCAAATTTTCTACTAGATCTCGAAATTTCTCTTTCGGTTTCAAGGATTGCTTGATGACTTCAAATTTTCTCCCTAAATCTAGAGACATTGCCGTCAAAAGGCTAGCTACAGCATCTATATAGGTGTTCTCGCCTAATCCCTTTTCTGCTATCAACGTGTTTGTTAAGCCTGTCAATGTATTTGCAATCGCAAGCACATCAGACTGTCGCTTGTGATCGTCACCAAAGTTTTCTTCAAATACGTTAAATGTAGCGGCAACCATGCTACAATACTCCTTGATTGATTAGTCTTAATTGATCAATGATTAAATTAATGAAGCAAATTACGTTCCAGAACTGCCAAGTAATGGGAGCGTTTTTTTGCATTTACTAGTTTTACAGTAAAATAGTTGATTTTTTGCAGGTTTTTTGAAGATCTGCTAGTTTTCGCCTAAGTGGTAGATATGTAAAATCAAGCTATCAATATAACACAAACAAAAAAGATTTCTGCAAGATCGAGTCAGATCAGATACTTGGGTATCATCAATGAATTTCGATATTTAGACTGTACGAGTGCCAGAGATTGAGCGAGGTTCGGGGATAGCGCACTCGCTCGCACTCCTTGAGTACTCCACCCGGCAGACTTTGCTTAAATTCGATGGTTTTCATGCTGCTTTCTTCGCCTCACTTGATTTTGCTGTGCAAGCTAAGGCATAAGCAAGAGTAAGGCGGTAGCATTCTGGCATTCTTTCAAATTCTAAAGTGGTGCCCCATTTTCTGACTGTACGCTCCTTCAAGCCAGTCACGATCGCTAGTGTTTTGACACACCCTGCCCTATATCCTGTCTCTGTTTCGGACTCCCAGATTTCCTCGGATGGGAGATCTGCCAAACCAAACCAAATTCTACAAAATTCCCTCGGCGTTACCCCTTGCCTCGGTAAGAGTTTTACTGAGAACATTTTTGACCTTTTTGGTTTTTTTTCATTATTGAGTAAAGAATAGCATATTGTCGCCCAAATGGAGACAATTGGATTGAAAAGATTTATTTAGGTACAATAAAAATACCTTTTTATATAGGATATGAAACGCGATCGCCTAAATTTTGATTTACACGGATTACGCGAAAGACTTGAGGCAGCACTGGTTGAGCCAGGTCAGTCACTTGGGTCAGTTTTACGTCAAGTGGCGAATCTTGGGTTAGATCTGCTGGAAGCTTGTCGCCGCTTAAAGCTGCCACCTCCAAGATTGGGAGAGGTAGAAAAGTGGCTGATGGAAATTTCTGGCATCCATCATCAGTCAAAGGCAAATGAAGAGACATTTGCTGGTTTGCTTTCTGGGTTAGACGTAGAGGAGATTTCGGAGAGCGGGATTCCCTTTGAGCGGATTCTCTTGATCAAAAGAGGTAGTGAGCCAGAGCCACATGAAATTACAAAGCTAGCTCGCGTTCTGGGCAAAACGCCCTCAGAAATCAAGCAACTAATCAAAAAAAAGTATGTCAACGGTAACGGACATTGAATTTTATTTGAATTTTTGTAAACAAGATATTTTTTTCGAGCAAAAATTGTTAGTGCTTTCTACATCTCAATCGCTTGTGGCTGAAGGGTTGTGCAAGTCCGTAGAATTTTTTGATTTTTGGTTGGTGTGCAACGGATTCAAGAAAGCGTTGCTGTACTATCCGGAGTGTAAGGGTAAACCATACGAATTTGACGGATCATTATGGAAAAGCTTTTTCAATCTTATATAAGTCTTGGAAAAATGTAGCGACAATAATGGTACAAAATACCGTTTTGGCACATATACTAATTTCAGTAAAATAAGGCTTTTTCGGTTGACCCACTCGAAAGTGGGTTTTTTAATATAAAGAGTAATTCCAAGTTGTTCCGGAGATGCTTGTTGAGGGTACCGTATCAGTAGTACAGGAGATAAAAAGAGAGGACGCAGCGCGAATGATGAATCCGCCCGTCTGCTCAAGGCACTTGCAACTTTACATTAAATTAGCGGCATTATTTCTAGATGAGTTTGAGTCTTTTTATAATCCCAATACCGGGGGATTAAATTATAGAACCAAATTGACTCACCTCCATATACCAATTTTGCAACGCCTACGGGCGGCAGTATGGGCAAACGGCTTTTCACACACAGAGCGAGACTTAGCGCAAAATCCGAACAAATACAGAGGCTTGACTGATGAATATAGCAACAGCAGCACAGAGACTGAAGTGCAATCCAAATCTAATTATCAACGAGATGAGGAAGAAATTCCCAGGCAAACAGTGGAAGCCTGAAACTGAGTTGCCACAAGAATTTGTAGATGAAATGGAGAAGCACAAAAACGAGTATTTAGATAGTGTTGAAGGCGGCACAAGAGAAACACCGCTTGAGGAGATAAGTGAAGAGCTAGCAGAAAAGAGAGACGCTTTAGCCACTTCAAGAGAAGCAGTAGAAGCAGTACAGTACGGCATTCTCGAAGCTTTAACCCTACAAGAAGTAGAACTTTCTCACTTTTTTGGTATAGCTACAGCATTGAAAGGGATTCAATCATTTGAAAGCTCCCATACGCAGACATGGGAATTGTATTTTCAGCAAAAAGCATCAGTTCATAATTCCGAAATTCAGAAATTAGAGTCAAGTATACTAAAAAACGCTCTTGACCTTCAGTCGGAAATGGGAAAAAGAGCGAAAAGTTTAGCAGAAAAAGCGTTGGACTCCCAGATGAAAGTGGAAAAGCAGAAGAAAAGTTTTCAGGTATTAGTGAACGCTGCCATTGGCTCATCTACAAATTAGCGCTCTCAGACTTTCGGTATTTTGCATTGCTGTACTTAAACTCGGAGGGAGTCCGGATGCACATGATTCACGAAATGATTTACTACACGGGATTGGGAACAATAACAACTTTGGCGTCTGGTGGAATAACGGCTATTGCCTTGCTAGCTTCTCCGGTGGTGATTCCCGGTGTGATTGGAGTTGGGATGTTTGGAGTTGGTGTTTACCAACTGCTACGGGGCAAAAAATAATGGGTTGGCACTCGCCGGATTACACAGAATACATTAACTCAAGAGAGTGGAAAGCAAAATCCAGAAAGTGTCAATCATTAACTCAAAATCGTTGCTGTTTGCTTCCCTGGAGAAAATCGCGGCACTGTCATCACCTAACTTATGTTCACTTCAAGCACGAAATACCAATTAGAGACACCGTTGGATTATCAATTACCGCACATCAAATTGTTCACTTAGAGTTTTTATGGAAGTCACGCTTGAGAAGAGTAATCAACTTTAGAGTGAGAGTTGCAATGATAATTCTCATGACTTCGACCTTTCTGTTAACTCGGAACACTAACTGGTTTTTGAAAATGGTGTTAGTAGCGACCGCATCTTTGACCTTTTTCTACGTTGTAAACAACTCTTCAAACTTCAAGGGAAAATATATGACTGAACATAAACAAAGCTCTCAACCTCATAAACAAACTCAATTAACAAGCAAGAGACACTAAGAAACTGCTCATCCTGCCCAAAGATTACAGGAATGGTAGACATAGTACTGATAGCTCAAATTCAAAATTATTGGTGATTACCTAGAAAGTTGAAATGACACAACGAGATCCGAAAGAATTCAATCAACTCCTGGCAGACAGTTACAAGCAGACAGCCAGTGATGCAGTAGAAAACGCAATTAAAGTAACATGTTGTCGTGGGCAAAATTCCTCATCGTTATCGCTGTTAGCTATTGATTGCATAGAGAGGAGTAACGAATATCAAAGGAAAGCCGATGAAAGTTAAATGGCTACTAGTTTTTGCAATAGCACCC
>JAQYWP010000405.1 GCA_029379285.1 Rhizonema sp. PD38 | reverse complement strand
GCCTTAATTACAACACTAAATAAATTGCCCAAATTGCCATTGCTCTGAGGTAGGTACTTGCACGGAATGTACCGACTGCGGTGATGGCTTCGGGTGTGCGGAACTGTAGTCCATTTTCGTAAATTTGCTGCACGACAGCTTGTGTGAGCCTAAATGCCTCATCTTTCATACCCATTTGCACGAGAAAAGCTGCCATACCAAAATTTATTCCCGTCCAAATTTCTAAGGGATGAGTTGCTTTAGGGTTTTCGGGTGAACCATCCGGAAGAACACCGTTAGCTGCACCAAACTTGCCATTGTGAAATTTTAAGAAGCAAGCATCGTAAACTGTTTTTAGCGCAGAAAGGGCGCAATCTTGTGGTACAATATCCGGCAATTTCAATAGACGCGCATAGAATTGTCCACATAACTGATCTGCCATGACGACATCGGAACCACTCTCACTGTCAAGGTGGTAGTATTGTCCATTCCAAAGTTTTTCTTGATAGATTGGGCGAGATTGTTCTAGCCAAGTTTCATAAATTGATTTTTGAACTGCCAAGTCTCCTAAGTTTTTCTTGGCAATGCTGGCAACGGACACTTGCGTGCGGGGGTTCCCCCCGTTGAGCAATGTATCCTCGTCTTGGCAATTCAGTAATAAGACATTACAAATTGCGATCGCTGCCTCCAACGCTGCCAACCACAAACCACCGCAATAAGCACTTACACCACGCAACCGCCAATCATCAAAGGTTTGATCGGGCGCACCAGAATTTTCCGGAATCCCATCCTCATCTTTGTCAAAAGTTTTCAGGTAGTTGAGGGTTTGGACAATCGCATTCCAGCAGTCTGCCAGGAATTCCACATCAGTCGCACCTGTTAAAAGAAAATCTCGGTAGACTTGCAGCACAAAATCACAACTGAGATCCTTCCACAAATTACAGTCTTGATAGCTGGTGTAATTGGTTTTTTCCCAGACATGTTCGTTTGGTGCACCTAAGTCGTGAGGTGTTGCACCTGCGACTTTACGCACTGCTATTGGACTTTCTGCTTTAATCGTGTAGTAGTAGCCAATGATACGCTCCGTATCGTTACCTTTTGGGATTGCGCGTGCAAAGGCACGAATAACCGACTTCTCCAATTGTGGAAAGAGCATTAACAAAGCAAACGAACCGTAAAGACGCACGTCTAAACTTTCGTACCAACGGTAATCCAGTGACTCCAGTACGGCAAATTGACCGATCGCATCGTGATCAGAAGCCGCACTCCACAGTGTACCACCGCTTGTGAGATCGTAAAGCTCATTAAATAGAGCCATTTTGAACCAGTCGGGCAAGTCTTGGCGATCTTGAATCGGTTGCTGCCATGCTTGAATCTGAGAAAGCCAAGTTTGGTAGTTTGCTAAGGCAGTGGATGTGATCGCCCAAGCATTCTTACCACTCCGACCAAAAAAGTCAGTATATCTTCGATAATATTCAATTCCTGCGGCAAACTCCGTTACAGGAAAATCCCACGCTAGAACAAAGGGAATTTCCAGAGTTTCTCCTGGCTTGATAGTGAAACGAACAGCGATCGCCGCGCCTATTTGTGTATTTTCTGTCGCTGGTGTTTCATCTACATAATTAGGCAAAGAACCATCTTTACTAAAGTCTTCCCATACATCTGTACCCGTGCTACTCGGATTCCAGTTTGTATGATATAGGACTTCCATGCCTTGCTGTTTTCTAGTAGCAATACACCACTCTCCTTCACCTTCTTGTATGGACTCCTGGCTATTTTTTCCACTTAAAATACAGCCAAGATATTCCGTGTTTTCAACTAGTTTATTAAAATTATCTTTACTTTTGTCCAGAGGTGGCTGATACTCATAAACCGGACTTCCATCATCCCGTATCCGTACTTCCGGAGATTTTAAAGAATTGGTAAACCAACCTACCATATTTTGCCAAGTCATCATGATGCTTAAAGTCAAGGGAGCATCTGTGGGATTGCTAGCAGTCCATAAAAACACAGCTACCGGATAACTTGTTTCTTGGTAATTATCAGCCCATATTGGTGAGAATTGCTCACAAGTTAACTGTGCTTGAAACACTCCATCATAAACAAACCAGCTACGAGGGTATAAAGCATGATAAGTCCCCGTTTCGCGAGTGGAGAGTGAAGGATTTTCTTCTACTTCCCCTTCTCCCCCTACTCCCTTGCTCCCTGGATACCACGCCCAAGCAGCGAGACTGCCATCCTCAGGGAGTTGAGTACATAAAGCGTAGGTTTGAGATGATGAACCATCTGACTCAAAAACACTGAATTGACAGGCAGGAATACTTCTGAAGGTGTGTTCACCACCATCAATGTGCCAGAAGTTAAAATCTCCTTGCGAAGAACGACCTATACAACCAGCACCAAAGCCACCTAAAGGCATTCCATGCCAAGGACCATCATCAATATTACTAGCGTAACGGACTGTATAAGGTTTATCCCAGCCCGAACCAATCGGACGACTCCAAGTGTAAGAGGGTATTTGAGAGTATAAGTGCTTCTTCATCGTTGACCAAATATTTTTATATGGTAATATAGTAGTTTGTTCTGTTAAAAGCAAAATAGTCCAGGATTGCACGGGTTCGTTCAGAATTATTAAGGTGCATCACCATGAATAAAAACCGCTCTACCCAAATCGATAGCCGAATACAAGAAATTATCAATCAGCTTGAGCCAGTCGCAAGTCAGAATCGTCTTGTACATCTGGAACCACCAACTATAGCCGTAACTTATGCCGTACAGCCGGAAGAGGGTAAATCACGCAAAAAGCAATAAATAAAAGTTTTCGTACTCACTGATAATCATACAAATATTTAAACAAAAACATATCTACCATTACCAAAACAGGTCTAGGTAGGTTTGACATCTGAATCCTATAGCAATTTTCAACTGAATAGAGTACATCTTGCTAACTCTGTAGGAGTGGTTATGCAGCAACTCATCAGGTTGAGAGTTACCAAGCACTCCTCGTTAGCGTTGTGTTACATTGGCATTAGCTGCACTTGCATACATATTAAACAATTAAGAGGAAATCATTATCGTAGTCCAAAAGCAACTGATTAATTCCCAAATCAAGTCATCTCACGTCTTCTTGATTGACCATGAGAACAACAATCGTGGTCTCATCGAAACGTCTGAGGCTCTAGAGTTAGCACAGAATTTAGATCTTGATCTAGTTGTAGTCTCTGAAGGCAAAGAAGCACCAGTAGCAAAAATTCTTAACTATGGCAAGCTTCTTTATCAAAAGAAAAAGCGTCAGGGGCAGAGTGCTAGATCTACGGTAAAGGAGGTTCGGTTGCGTCCAAACGTGGGTGCAGCTGATTACAACTTACGCATTGAGCAAGCTTCTAAGTGGTTGAGTAAAGGTGATTCAGTCAAGTTTGCCATTCGTTTACGAGGGCGAGAAAATCAATATCGTGAACAAGCAGGAGAACTACTAGAGCGCGTTGTTACCGATCTTAGTCAAGTAGGTAAAGTCCAAACGCTTGATAAACGTTCACTGATTGCTCAAGTCGTTCCAACTTGAATTACCTAACGCCCAACAGAGTATAGCTAGGGCGCTTGATAAAGTTTACACACAATTATAGGGGCGTAGGCAATACGTCCCTATAATTGCGTTTACTCTATCTATTTGAAATGTTCTATACATTCTGTATGATGAGCAATGCAACTCAGCATACTCCATATCTACTACTGTTAGGCATTGCTCACTTTACACTTGACTTTCACGAGTCAAATAGGATTGCTATAAGCTCTTTAAGACTGACTACGATTGAACACCCATCTCAAATACTGCGCTCCGGGTAAAATCAATCCGCTGTTCAAAATCCAATTTTTGGATTGTATCTACAAACTCTTTTGTTTCAGAAGGCAATTGATAGCTAGAAGGCACTTGGATAAGAGAACCCTCTTCCATTCCTTGTGCTATTCTGAGCCAAACATCTATTTTGGCACTAGAACTTAAAGCTTTATAAGCACGGCTAACATCAGTATTGGCACTGCTAGCAATATCACGCTGTGCTTGCAACTGTTGCTCTTCAGGCAATGCCTTTATGTTATCGTATAAAGCTGCAGCAGTATCTTGAGCAGAAGTTTGATTTGCTGGTATCAGTTGCTCTTTTATGTCTAGGTAACCAAACCATAACAACGCAAGCTGAGTATCCACATTAAACTTCCGAAACTGTTCTACAGATTTTTTTGTCTTCTCATCAGTAGTAAAGGTCATAATGATCTCCAATTGCTTGCTAAATGACACTCATCTGAGTGATTTAGGTAACGAACGTTCGCACCCACTTAACAATATTTAATACGCTGTTAATTACAAATTAACCCTACTACAGATATAAATAGCCTACATAGCTTTAGACTGATGAAAATAATACATTGTGCATTATGTACATTCAGAAAATTTTTCAGATGACTTTGTTTTTAAAATAACCAGGTAGAGTAGTCTCAAGACGCTTCTGTTAATAAGGGGTCACTGTGCCAAAACGGGAAAATTGTAAGAAGACGGCTGAACCCCTTGCCCAATCTGCACGTCTGCAAGTTCTGCTTGTTGGTGCAGAGTATGTACTGTACTTTACACTTTAAAATTAGGGGGTTTCGTAGTAATGGAACAATTTTTAGCACTAAGTCTGTTACGCTTTTAAGCATCAAAATCCTCTCTCAACAAACAGTACCTCAAGGCTTCTCTCCCAGTAGCATCATCGGTAAACAGTTTCTCAAACCGAAGTCCGACTTTCTCCATTACCCGGATTGATGCAATGTTGCGGGTCAGCGCGGTAGCCACAACACGTTTAACTCTTAACTCGGTGAAACCTTTCACGATGAGCGCTCGTACTCCTTCTGTCGCATATCCCTTGCCCCAAGCAGACCGTTTTAGGAAATAACCAATAGCTGTGTCAGTTGCCTTGTTTGGGGCTGACCGGAAATAAAACCAGCCAATAAACTCGTTTGTCACTTTTTCAATGGCAGCCCAGTAACCAAATCCATGTCCTTCCTGATAGTAAGATAGGATAAAAGGTAGCCAGCGATTACGGGTATCATCAAGTGTTGGTAAATCGCTCGACTTAGCTATCTCCAATCTAATCGCGTACACAGATTCAGCGTCAGCAATAGTAAGCCGTCGTAGAATCAATCGCTCGGTTTCTAATAAGATATCCTGAACCATTAATTTTCTTTTCAACGCTGTGGAGTACTGCTACCACCATTGCGATCTCGTAAATACTCCCAAATTTGTCGAATCTCAGTTCGGAACTCTTGGCGGTCAATGGCTGCTTGCTGACGGTCTTGTGCTGCTTGTTCTGCCAAGTTATTGATGTTATGGGTAGTTTGCTCTCTGTCAAGTTCTGCTTGTAAGGCTAGGGTGTCTACTCGATTGGTTACCGCGTTGACGTTTTCGGTTAATTGCTGGATGTTGGCAACCAAGACATCAATGGTTGCGCTTTGAGAAGCCACATTTTGGTTAGTTTGTTGGATGGTATCACTCAGAGCAGCAATGGCATCATTTTGAGTGAGTACTGTTTCACCCACATTGCTAAAGAGTATTTCCAGGCGGGTTAAACGAGTTTCGAGAGTTTCGGGTTGATTTGTGGTCATAATAGTCTCAAGTTTTGATGTTTATAAAATTTTACCCACTAGAGTAAATCTAGTGGGTATTTTGTTGGTTACTGGAGGAGTTTCATCCCTGTTACGTTGATGAGATCTCCAGGTGCAAGTTCTGAGTCATCTCTTACGTTACAAAGAAAGGCACCCGACATCCGGATGCCTTCTACATAGCTGAAAAGCTGATTCTTGCAGCCTACAATGTACCTATACTTAGATCAGCGTAGGTAGTTGACGTCTTCTCAAACTCTTGTTGATCTCGTAAAATTCCGAGACCAGCTTTTCTTTCAATGTAATCTGCTAAGTTGATAAAGTCGTCACGTGGGAAGCATCTTCCGCCAATCAAATCAAATGCCAATTGACTTGACGGATTTTCGGGATTTTCTAGGATATGTATACCCCAGTAATAAAGTAAATCACTAGCACGAATACAGACTTCTTCTGGATCTATACAGTGAAACTTATCATCTGTTTGCCGCACTTCTTGATAAGTCTCAAAATAAGTGTTTTTCAAAAGTTGTAAGCGACGGGCACCTGGATCTTTGAAGTTATTAACTAGTACAAATAAGTGGGCTTGCTCATTAATTTCACGTATACCTTTAACGGTATCCTTAATAACTTTACCGTGCTTATTAATTCCCAACGGATTTAAGGTTGTTGGTATAATACAATAATGGAATTTCTCAATTAGCTGTCGCGGATTGCGTTCTAGTGCTGGTGAGCAATCGCAGATCACTATTTTGCTATCACGAGCGGCTTCTTCATGCCAATCTCTACCATCAAATATTTCGATAGATGTCCCAACACCTTTAGGATTGGGAACAAAAACTCCATCGCCTACAAGCCTTTGCAAGTTTTGTTCTGGATCTAAATCTACCAGCGCCACATTGAATCCTTGTAAGGCAAATGCTCCTGCTAAATGACCTGCTACAGTAGTTTTACCTACTCCTCCTTTACACGTAAAAATGCCGAAATAAACTTTTTTGGAATCAGTTTTGTGATCACTCACTCTCTCTTCGTATTCAACACCATCAATTCCAACAAGTTTATTTTCCAATGCAATAGCACAGCGTATTTTAGCATCTTTACCCCAAGATCTGATTAAAGCTAATGCTGGTCCGCCGAAACCTTTTGTTGTGACAAACAAGCCAAAATTGAATTTTTTGCCTTCATCAGAATCTAAAAAATTAGCAAACTTTAATAGCTGTGGTGCTGCCACATTGTTTCTCAACCACTTAATTTGGACAGCACAAACTAACTTACCTTTCTTGATGACTAAATCATAATTTGGCTGATTTGAGTGCGTATTTGTAACTGTCCAACCTGCGCGATGGAGAAATTTTTCTACATGCTGTTCAAAATGAGTATAGTCTTGTCTGTAAACTGGCTCCATAAAAATTTAATAGTCTTCCTATTGTTAATTCATAGTATCATCAGAAGAATTTAAGAGTTCCAAGCCAGTTAGGGAGGCAAAGGTATTAGAGGTGGACAGGAGAATAATAACTTTAAGCCTCATGTTTCCTAACTCCTACATTGTTGTCCGTGAGGAGTCGCATCAGGATAAAAGGTAATTATCGCCTTTTCTTTCCTCACAAATACGGAGGGGAAAGATTTTCCAGTTTTCCAATCTCGGACATTATAAATACAATCTCCCTGATGATCTCCTTGAAGTTTAAAAATTTTAGTTGCATCTAAAAGTATGTCTTCGGCATTAGTCAGATAGCTATAGCCTTTAATGCGATCGCTAACAATTTTATCTCCCTGTTTAATCATTATACCCATTGTATAAATGTAACCGTTCACAGGATTCCCGAACGTTACCGCGAAAGATAGGTACATAGAGATG
>JAQYWP010000404.1 GCA_029379285.1 Rhizonema sp. PD38 | reverse complement strand
ATAGGTAACTTTTCGATATCGCGGCTGTTTGAATGTAAAATCATGTTCTGATCAGGAATCACTACAGGCATTTGCACAACTTCCTCAACTCCATCAAACACACCAGAAGCACGATTGAAATGAACCACTCGGAATTGTTCGCTGTCAGCTTTGACAGGCTGCAAAAACTTCACCAATGCATAAAAGCGTCCGGAAATCTGCACGGGTTCACTAATAATCTTAAGGGTGACTGTATTGTCATGCTTTTCAACCACGACTGGCTGATGTAACATCACAACAATATCATCATAGGGTCTTGAACCTGTGAGCGATTCTAATGGAGTCACCTGTCGCCAATGATTGATGCGAAGTGGTTCCACGTTTCCCTGTCTGGAATTGTAAAGTGCTTCCTCGCTAAAGTGAACGTCCTTTTTCATCGATGGCACCGACACTCCAGCTTTGGGATGATCAATCCATTTCAAATACACAACTTGTCCGATCAAATTTTCGTATTCGCGCTCTGCGTGATGCACTTCAAATAGAACACCATTATCGCGTTGGTCTTTCGGTGGCAGAATTAATCGACCCATCCAATCGGCGATCGGTCGGTAAAGCTCTGCATTGACTGACTGATTTAAAGGATAATATTCTGGTCGATTAAAAGCTGCTTGCCGATATCGTTCGTAATTATTAATCTTAGTTCTAACTATTTGTTGGTCGTCGTGAAACTTCCCTTGTACAATATTTGACACAATATCTATCGTTTGCCGCCGGTGAGTGCGACCATCAGGTAAGCATTCGTTTTCATCCATTGGACCCCCACGACCGATATGACCGACTGGACCGAGTGAAATCAAACTGATTTTACCCATGTGTTTGGCACGATTCCAGTAGGATAAGAAGAACACCTTCCACCGCCTGGGAGACAGAATCTGACCTAAACGCTCAACAATGTCTTTGTCACCTACCAAATGGTAGAGATGTTCTACAAGAATAGCATTATTATTACCAGTGATCTCTCCGGCGACAGAAATCACCTCAATGGGTATGTCGAGTACCTGCTTTAGATCATAAACAGATGCCATTACTTTCTGGGCACCCGCACCGAAACCAATTAATGTAATTGGTATTTGGCTATCCGATCTGTAACCGTGACCGATTAAACTGTTATAAATGACCTGTGCTGTCCGTTGGTTATAGATGCGTCCGTAGCGTGGATCAGCGGAAACTGCCACAATTAGTAAATCACGGATACTCATCATAAACGCAAATAAAGGACCAGAGACGACTTCCCTCTGTCGAGAGCGGACAGACAGTGGTATAAGCCCTCCAATTAACATGATGTTATTTGGCAATGCTGCGGCTAACTCGCGCTGAAACTCCTGAAATGAAGCCCGCTCAATACCATCAAAGCAAACAACGTAACGGACTATATCCGTTGACGGTGATAGAGGTTCCTCAGATATTTCTGGATGGATCTTGGGCTCGATGCGATCGCCATACCATCCCGCCCACGAACCCAAAGCTTCGAGAGGAACCAAGAGTACGGCGAAAAAAGCGGCAATCAAACCAATTTGCATCAAATCAATTGTCAGCTCTAACGCATTTCCTAAGGCTTCGTACCAAACTAACCATAGATTGCGGAGTTGAGGAAAGAGTAATATACAAAGTATGACTAGGAAAACTATGCCTAAAAATTTGCTAACTTGCTTCAGACTCATAACAATTTTGGATTTTAGATTTTATATTTTGGATTGCTCCACAAATTAGTTTGGGTGCTGAGAATCGTGAAATTATTTGATTCAAACTCTACAAATAAATTTAAGGATAACCGTCGCTATTTTTTAGATTTGGGATTTTAAATTAAGGAAAAATCCTAAATCAATTGGCTTTCCTCATACCCTCCCGTTATCTCTATTACCAACATGAGTTTGGTTAATCCCGGAAGAAATCTGCGGTTGTACTTGCGTATTCCTCGGTACTATAGATACCCACTTGCTTAATTTGGCAAATCCAATATTGCGTTGCAAAATTTGAAAGATAATCCATCCCAACATACCGCACCAACTAGCCTGCCAAATCCCAAGATGAAGGGTGACGTGCAAGCCAATAGTTAATGCTAACAGCGTCCAGATCGAGAGCAATACTTGAATCGGCACACCTAAATAAGGCAAAGCTACCAAAAAACCCAAAATTAACGGTGCATAGGCAAGTCCGAGTGTAGACCATACAACCTCATACGAGGTAATAGCATTATATAGTACGCAACTGACTAACCACGCACTTAAGCTCCAACATCCAGCAGTAACTGCAAATAATACAGACGCAATCAGCAGGCTGAGGATAAAGCGAATTGGTTTGACACGGTTAATATATAACACGATACCCTGACCTATAGATTGAGAAAGCCAAGCAAGAAGTACAATGTATAATGCTGCTTTTGAAGCTAGGGGTAGGGTTTGAATCACCACAAATGCTTCGCTCTTGAGCGCGATCGCGCTTATTACAAGTTCCCAAAATCTGTCGAGGGCAGTTTCAGTCATGGAGTCAAAAAGTTTATTTATTGTTCTTTTATAATCTTTTATGGTTATGCTATCACTCCAGCGTTCATGTGTAAACTGTTACGTTATTATTGTTATTCGTAGTGAGCGTAAAGAACACTGACTACAATTATCGTCACTTTTCCCCTACTCCTTTAATGGACGTGATCTGCTGGTTAGATGTACCTATCTATATTAAATCCACTGCTACGGATCAAGTTGCTACAAAGTGGAAGTTCCACGCGACGCAATGGCTCCTCCCCACTCTCCCAATTCATAGTTTTCAAATGGTTGGTGAATCCAGGGATTGTCTACAAGATAATCGACGTAGTAATCTGGAACTATTGTCGAACTAGCTTTGTACCAAATTACACCAGTATGAATCTCTTCAATTGGGGAATCACTATTTTGTTTTAACCAAGTTACAGTCTGCTCAAGTGTGATCCCAGAGTCTACTAAATCATCAACAAGGAGAATGCGCGAACCTAATGTTTCAGTAGTCATTGTTAAATGACGGGCAATGGTTAATTTGCCTCTGTCTTGCTTACCCGAACTAGAGTAGGATGATGTTGCCAAAATAGCCAATGGCTGCTTGTATATACGCGATAAAATATCTCCAACTCGCAGTCCCCCTCTGGCAAGACAGACAATTTGATTGAACTTCCAACTGGATTCATAAATTTGAGTAGCCAGTTGTTCGATTTTTTGGTGATAATCTGACCAAGAAACGTAAAGATCTGGCATAAAAGATCTGATTTAAGGCTAATACTAAATGACAATCAACTTATTTTAGTATGGAGAGCACGAGATATTATGAGCGATTCTTCCAGTCAGAGCTATTCCCCTCAACCGACTCCTGAAAATGAAAAACTGGATTTAAAAACTAAACTCGCCTACGGTGCTGGCGATTTAGGGCCAGCAATTACTGGCAATATCTCTACATTTTTTATGCTCATTTTCTTTACCAATGTCGCTGGTATCCCGGCAGGGTTGGCAGGTAGTATTTTACTGATTGGCAAGATTTGGGATGCCATTAACGATCCAATTGTAGGAGTGCTGACTGACAGAACTAAATCTCGTCGTTGGGGGCGTCGGCTTCCTTGGTTACTATATGGAGCGATTCCATTTGGGATATTCTTTTTTCTCCAGTGGATTGTACCACATGCAAGTGGGTGGATGTTGTTTTGGTATTACGTAGTCATTGGAGTTTTATCTCAAACTTTGTTCACAGTCGTGAATCTGCCTTACACGGCAATGACTCCAGAACTTACTCAGGATTACGATGAACGTACCAAACTAAACAGCTTTCGCTTTGCTTTTTCGATTGGTGGCAGCATTCTATCCCTCATTTTAACTAAAGTGATTTTTGATCGCATTGCCGATCGCCAGCAACAGTATGTTGTGCTAACGATAATTTGTGCTGTTATTGCCGTGTTGGCATTATATGTGTGCATTTGGGGAACACGTGATCGCGTCATGGCTTTTGAAGCCAAACGCATTCAAGCTGAAGAAACCACACCTCTCTCTATAGGTGAACAGATTAAAATAGTCCTGAGTAATAAACCTTTTTTATACGTTATTGGTATCTATCTTTTTTCCTGGTTAGCCGTGCAGGTAGAAGCAAGTATCATTCCCTACTTTGTCGTCAACTGTATGCGCCTGAAAGAATCAGATGTCCCAACAGTCCTGATCGCAGTACAAGGAACTGCTTTGTTGATGCTCTTTGTTTGGAGTCGTCTAAGTGAGCGAGTAGGGAAAAAAGCTGTTTATTTTATGGGCATGAGTTCATGGATAATAGCAGCAGCAGCAATATATTTCTTAAAACCAGGTAATGTCGGTTTAATATACCTTGTTGGTGTCATGACAGGTGTTGGAGTTTCCACAGCTTACCTTATTCCTTGGTCAATGATCCCAGATGTGATTGAACTTGATGAACTCCAAACTGGACAGCGTCGGGAAGGAATCTTCTACGGCTTCATGGTTTTGCTGCAAAAATTTGGTTTGGCGATCGGACTGTTTGTCGTCGGAAATGCCTTGCAAGCATCTGGTTTTAAAGAAACTGTCGCAGGGCACCCAGTCCCGATACAACCTGAGTCCGCACTTGAAGCTATCCGTATTGCTGCTGGTCCTTTGCCTACCATCTTCTTGATTTGCGGTTTGGTACTTACGTATTTTTACCCAATTACCCGCGAAATACACGCAGAAATCTTACTCAAACTCAGAGAACGACAGAAACGGTAATATCATGTCCGGCTAACTACTTACGATTATGCTCTAAGCGTAATCCAAGAAATAAATGATCCAAAATGCTGGGATACTGGAGAAATAATCAGTGTGCCATCTGTCCCATATTTCACTAATCTCTGATCCAACTCACCAACAGCCTTAAATCCCACATTCCGCACCCTGAAGTGTTAACGTTATTTTCCGCTTTCGTTTTTCGTGTAGTAACCCGAGTTGCTAGTTATCAAAAAGCGTCTCAATTTAAGTATAAAATTTAATTTACATGGTACTTAACCTTACTTTAAAACACAGTTTTTGTAGTATAAATATAGCGTTTTGAGGCAATAACTAGTAACTTACGTTATTGGAGTTACAGTAGGCATAATTGTGATTAATGTTACAATTATGCCTACTTTGAAATTAAAATTTTGCAGTTTTCAGAGGTTTGATTATTCTGAAATCCATTTCCATAACTTATAAGTAGCGTATCCAACTGCTCCTGCTGCCAATACTGGCGCAGCGGCTGTAACAACAATACCTCCTAGCATTGTACCTCCTCCAATCGCTGCTAATCCAGAAGTCATTCCTGCTGCACTCAAACCAGCAACACTTCCTGCTGCTGAAACTGCTCCAATTGCACCAGTAGTACCTGCTACCGCACCTGCAACTGCACCTACTGCACCTGCTGGGCGGATAGCTCAAATTCGTAAAGCTACTACACCTCAAGCACTGGTTGGAGCATATGAGAAGTTACAGCAAATCTCCGCTCTGTTTTCGGAATTGGAGATTTTGGAGTATAATCTCAAAGCGGATCAATACTTTCGAGAATTTAGAAAAGCAGGGATTCGGATTGGTAGTTTGGATTTGCGAATCGCTGCAATTACTGTTGCGAATGCTGGCATTTTGTTAAGTAGAAATCTGCAAGACTTTGAAAAAGTACCAGGGTTAACTATTCAAGATTGGTCAGTGTAAGTAGGTCGGCACAATTAAAGTAGGGGCGAATGGTCGATAAAAGTTTAGGGAGGTGCTGATGACAAAATGGCTGTCTGTAAAATTTGAAAGTATATGCAGAACTACCATACAAAAATGATTTTCTCCGCAATACCTATGAAGCAACACTCGTCAAGAACACGGTTTTTTCGTGAGGTTGGAGAGCAGAATTCAATAAATTAAAACTTTACTATCGTCCGGGTAACTTCATCAAGAATTACGTCGCTCCGTTGTTTCGAGATGCTATCGATAATGCTTTGGAAAAGTTTACAAACACGCGAATCGATTAACCAACAGCACCCGAATAATTGAAAAGTTGTAGGGTAGGCGTTGCTCACCCTGCTTTTATCTGCAAGGTATCATGGAAGTAGCTTCTAGGAGGGGAAGAGCATGACGCGCGCAAGTTGCACAAACTATAGAGAATTGATAATGTTATTAAGGTATAAATTTTTACTATAAAGTTAAGAGTTCCCGCTCCCGAAGAGGGTTGGTCAAAATGGCGTCTTTACCTGTAGTTGTATCGTTTCTCCTGACTGGGGATGGTGGAAGCAAAGTTCTCTTGCGTGGAGGTGTAAACGATTGGCAACTGCACAACACCCGTAGAGGCGATCGCCCAATATCGGTATCCCAAGTCCTCTAGGATCGGCAGCATGAACTCTCAGTTGATGGGTACGTCCTGTTAACGGTATAAACTCTACGCGAGTGTAACCAACTCTTGCTATAACTTGAAAGTGAGTTAAACTGTTGTTACCGCGCTGCCAATCAACTTGCTGATACGGACGATTCTGAGGATCTCCCCACAATGGTAGTTCAATCACACCTTTATCAGTGGTGACATTGCCTGAAAGTAGAGCTTCATAAACCTTGTGAACTAGCCTTTGCTGAAACTGCTGACTGAGTTGGCGATGAGTTTGGCGATCGCGAGCTAGTAAAAGGATACCGGATGTATCTTGATCCAATCGATGCACAGTATTCAGTATTATACCTTCAGGGAGGAGATGACGCAAGCGACTGAGGACACTGTCTTGACGATCGCTCCCCCGCCCTGGAACAGAAAGGAGTCCTGCGGGTTTGTTGACAGCAATTAACCATTCGTCTTCATAAACAATCGGTATCTCATCCCCAACTCCCGCCCTGTATGTCTCTTGTAATCCCGATAGCAGAAAACCAATCATTGGCTGACAACGTTCAACACAAGCTCCATAAAATTTTCCTGGAATTTTATCAAGATTAATAGAAGATGCTCCCCACCAGAACTCTGCCATTGCCAATGGTTTAAGATCGTGCGCTGCTGCGTAGTGAAGCAACTTTGGAGTGCAACAGTCTCCTGTACCGGTAGGTAAACCTAAGGGCATTAATTGCTGTAGCGATCGCGATTTCCCTAAAAAATTCATGACTGAGTAAGCCGCGTGCATCTGTGCTTGGAGTTGACGAGACAGTTCTTTCCGTTGTCGTTTCAATTCACAAAGTCGTTCATCTGAGAATGCAATCAACTGCTTGAGTGGCTGCAACGCTCCTGCGCGTTGGCGTTTGAATATGCGTCGCTCAATTCCATCCTGACGACTTTCTTCATCGAGTTGTTCAAGAGTTGCTATGAGCGCTGCTCCAGTCAGCTGTTCTCCGGATATCTGACGTTTTTCGTGTCGTTGCTGTTTACGTTCTCGATGGCGATCGCTCAATTGTTGCCATTGCAGATCGAACTCGTGACACAACGTTTCGTACTGCTGCCGTTGGGGAAGTTGCTTGAGGTTAATAAGT
>JAQYWP010000403.1 GCA_029379285.1 Rhizonema sp. PD38 | reverse complement strand
TCTTTTTGTAATATTTAGGTATTACAAAATTTGACATATTGGCGCTTGAATAGCGAGCGCCAAAAGAAAAAAATCAGTGTTAATACTTAATTAAATAAACCTTTTCTGTGATATCTATTAATACTAAGTTGCTAAAGATAGTATTATTTGATGGATAATAAAAGACTGTGAGTAACTATGCTCCGTCCGAGAATAGAAATAGTGCCGTAGGAATGCCAAATTTATCATAAAAATCTCTTGCGTTATATGGAGTGACTATGCAATACTTCTATCTTATTCCCAAAAATACTAAAAACCAATCGATTTACCGTAGTTTTAGTGAGGGATTTCCATTTCCACTTTCATCGGCTTCACGGGTCGGCTAAGTAGGCGGATCACCAATCAAAGTGTACGTTCTGCCCCTGAGCGAAAACGTCAGTAGCGACGTGTGAATTCTGCATGCTTTAAGTGCGGCATTATTTCTATTCTCGGACGGGGCATAGTTACTTACAGTCTTTATATTGCCCATCGAATAATACGATCTTTAGCAACTTCGTATAAAGCAATAAAGTTGGTTATTTTTAAGTGCTGAATGTGCGCTGTAAAATTTCCAGTCTTTAATAGGGCTGTCATCTACAAGGAGACATGGGTGTCACGAACAAATTCATCACCACAACTGCAACGCGAGTTGGGGGTTTTGGGTGCAACTGTAATGGGACTCGGTTCGATTATTGGTACTGGCTTATTTGTCAGTGTTGGTATTGCGGCTGGAATTGCTGGTACATCGGTGATTTTATCTGTGATCATTGGGGCGTTGGTAGCTACCTGCAACGGGCTTAATAGTGCCCAACTAGCAGCTAATCATCCTGTGAGCGGAGGTTCTTATGAGTATGGCTATAAATACCTGAATTCTTGGCTTGGTTTCACCGCAGGATGGATGTTTTTGTTAGCTAAAACTGCGTCGGCTGCTACTGCTGCTTTGGGTTTTGCTGGCTACTTTCTCAATGCTACAGGTATGGGTGAATGTGGTTTGCTTATACCTGTAGCTTTAACCCCTGTGGTTATCCTAACAGCTATCGTTTTAAGTGGAATTCGCCGCTCTAACGTCATTAATATTGTAATCGTATCGATTGTAATATTATCTTTAGTTTTTTTTATCATCGCTGGGACACCAACAGCCATCACAAATGGTCCCAACAATTTCACGTCTTTTTTCCAAGGCTCAATAGAAACAGTACTCCATGCCAGTGCTTTGATGTTTGTGGCGTATACTGGCTATGGTCGCATTGCTACCTTGGGCGAAGAAGCGAAGGAACCGCATCGAACAATTCCTAGAGCGATTATCGTAACGATGGTACTGACAATGCTGCTTTATACAGCCGTAACACTGGTTGCGGTTGGAGCTGTAGGGGCAGACATTCTGGGCAACTTAGGTACTGTCGGACAGGCGGCACCTTTGCAAGTAGTCGCTGGCTACTTTAGTGTTATAGGAGGGTCGCAGATATTAGCAATTGGTGCGATCGCTGCTATGCTGGGGGTAATGCTGAACCTAATCTTGGGCTTATCCCGCGTACTGCTAGCAATGGGACGACGACGCGATATGCCGAGAATTTTTGCGCTAGTAAATCATTCAGGCACGACTCCAGTATCAGCGACTATCGCTATCGGCATTGCGATCGCTCTTTTAGTCTCGACTGGTAATGTCAAAACCACTTGGTCGTTCAGTGCCTTTACCGTTTTAATTTATTACGCAATTACTAACTTGGCTGCTATTTACCAACCACCATTGGAAAGGCTTTATCCCAAATGGTTATCATTTGTTAGTTTAGCAGCTTGTCTATTCTTAGCCTTTTGGGTAGAACCATTCATTTGGCAAGTAGGCATAGCGCTGATTGTTGCTGGTCTAATTTGGCACGCAGCAGTCCGGCAAATAGTGTCGTAGGGGCAGGTTTTATCGATTGATTTATCGCCTTGTCAGTGATCTGGTAAACCTGCCCCTACGAGTAGGGGCAGGTTTTATCGATTGATTTATCGCCTTGTCAGTGATCCGGTAAACCTGCCCGTACTAACGCCCGACACCCACGTATTGGAAGCCTGCGCGTATCATTGTTTCAGGCTCGAGGAAGTTACGACCGTCAATAATTACGGGGTGGAGCATCAACTTTGCCATTTTGGTGTAGTCGAGATTGCTAAACTGTTGCCATTCAGTCACGAGTACCAAAGCATCACAACCGTCTGCAAGTCTTTCGGCATCAGTTTCTACCTGCACACCAGAAAGTCCGTGACGCATACCTGTTTGGGAAACGATAGGATCGTATGCTTTAACTTTTGCTCCCAATCTGTTCAAATGCTCAATCAAATTGAGGGCTGGGGCATCGCGCATATCATCGGTATCAGGTTTAAATGTTAAACCTAATAATCCTACAGTTTTACCTTTCAGGATTTTCAGAACTTGCTGGAGTTTTTCAACAGCAATGAGACGCTGGCGTTCGTTGACACTAACAGCAGCTTTGAGTAATTGAGCTTCATAACCGTAGTCATCAGCCGTGTGAATGAGTGCAGAAACGTCTTTGGGGAAGCAAGAACCACCCCAACCGATTCCCGCGTTTAAAAATTTATTTCCAATACGTGTGTCTAAACCGATACCTTTGGCGACTTGAGTCACGTCAGCACCAACGCGATCGCAAATGTTAGCCACTTCGTTAATAAAACTAATCTTAGTTGCCAAAAAGGCATTAGCAGCGTACTTAATCATTTCTGCCGAACTAAGGTCCGTTGCCAGAATTGGCACTGGTGGTAAAGATTGGTCAACCGAGTATTTGCGCTCGATAATGGGGGCGTACAGTTCCCGCATCATGGCGAGCGCTTTTGGATTGTTGCCTCCTAAAACAATGCGATCTGGGTTAAAGGTATCATATACTGCTGAACCTTCCCGTAAAAACTCTGGATTGCTAACGACATCAAACTTAGCTGCAATCTCTGGCAATATCTCTTCACTTGGGGCTCCACCTGCTGGCACCAGAACTTTTTGGCGTTCGGCGATGCCATCTAAAACAATCATCCGCACCCAATCACCAGAACCAATTGGCACGGTAGATTTATTAACAATCACTTTGTATCCGCCGTCTAAATGAGCACCAATGCTCCGAGCAACAGCTTCTACATAACGAGTATCACTCTCACCGTTAGGTAAAGGCGGCGTTCCTACAGCGATAAACAAAATATCTCCATGAGAAACTCCTGCACCAGTGTCAGTCGTGAATTGAATTTTCCCTGTATTAATAGCAGATTGCATGATGTCTGAGAGTCCCGGCTCAAAAATCGGAGACTGCCCGGACTTCATCATCTTGACTTTTTCTTCGTTGTTATCTACACAAATAACGTCATGCCCAATATGAGCTAAACAAGCTCCTGTTACCAAACCAACATAACCAGTACCAATGACGCAAACACGCATTTTGTTTTATTCCTCGTTTTTTTGGAGTTATTCTTCACCTAGTTAATTGAGAGTTGCTAATTGTTGGTTGATGTAGGGGCGGGTTTACCAGGATTGTTCGTTTTGACTCACAAGTGACTAAATTAAACCCACGACACACTAACCATGAACTACTTATTCATCCGAGAGCGGAAGTCTTCTACAGTCAGTTTTAACCCCTCTTGCAGAGGAACGGTAGGTTCCCAATTCAACCAAGTTTTGGCTTTACTGATATCCGGACGACGGCGGCGTGGATCGTCAGAGGGCAAAGGTTCAAATTTAATCTGTGCATCAGGGTTCACCAGATCTTGCACTGACTGAGCTAATTCTAAAATCGTGTACTCATCAGGATTACCTAAATTCACAGGACCAATGTAACCACCATTCATTAGTCGCATCAGTCCTTCCACTAGGTCTGTCGCGTAGCAAAAACTTCGAGTTTGGGAACCATCCCCGTAGACTGTTAAAGGAATACCTTTGAGTGATTGAACGATCAAGTTGCTCACAACTCGACCGTCGTTTTCTAACATTCGCGGTCCATAAGTGTTAAAAATCCGGGCTACGCGAATATCGACTTTATTTTGCCTGTAATAATCAAACGCCAGTGTTTCGGCAATTCGTTTGCCTTCGTCGTAGCATGATCTCAAGCCAATAGGGTTGACATTACCCCAGTACTCTTCAATTTGAGGATGCACTTCCGGATCGCCGTATACCTCACTTGTGGAAGCTAATAAAAAACGCGCTTTCACACGCTTAGCTAACCCCAACATATTCAGCGTTCCCATAACGCTCGTTTTTACAGTTTTAACTGGATTGTACTGGTAATGCACCGGAGAAGCAGGACAAGCCATATGATAGATTTGATCGACTTCTAATCGAATTGGTTCGGTGATGTCATGGCGGATCAGCTCAAAGTAAGGATTATCTATCCACTTCAGAATGTTACGTTTGTGTCCTGTGTAGAAGTTATCTAAGCAAATAACTTCGTTTCCATCTGCTATGAGTCTATCAATCAGATGTGAACCAATAAATCCTGCGCCACCAGTTACCAAAATTCTCATAATTTCCCAGTTATTTACAAATATTCGCAGCTGTGATTTAGCTTATACTTAGCTAACTGCACGGTCTACTGTACTCTTTCATAACACAGAGTTAAACATGAATGCTCAGCTTCTTCGGCCAAAAAAAACGTCGGTAAGCCATTTTTGCCCATGTTTTTTTTCTTTACAATTCAATTAGCAAATTAACAAACATCATCTATCTGTTTAAGGTTATTTGCTAAGAATTTACAAAAACTTTAAGTATATGAAGTTTTTCAGTAAAAATCTTAATAAAATGTGCGCTATAAGAGAACACTTAAGTAATTCCCTCTGACATTGTCGCTGTAGTATTAGCTACTCCAGTTGCTAGAACGGCGGGTGTGGGTGTACGTTGGGGTTCTCCCAACATGACAATAGAGCAGGTGAGTTGCCGAGCTAATTCGGTTGTGACATCACTAATAGCCAACCCTCCAGGACTTGTGCGATTACTGAGAAAAGGTAGTACTACTAAGTCATATAATCGCGCAGCTTGCAAAATTGCTTGAGCCACATTTTCATGGGCGATGATTTGAATCTCTGGTGGATTTGGCATAGCTAATCTCGACACAATTAGGGAGAGTTGCGATCGCCTCCAAGCAATTTTGCTCGAACTAGTACGGCGCTCACATACATTTAGCACGGTTACTAGTGCTTGATTTGCCTCTCCTAAAATCTGAGCAAAGTACACGGGTTGCAATGACGGTGCCATTAAGTTTTCGATAGGAACCAAAATGCGCTGAATTTTTTTTGGTGATTCTACAAGCCGCGTCACTGCTACCGGGCAATGGGATGCCCAGATCACGTTATCAATGACATTTCCAAATAAACGTGCCCTTAGCCCGGTGCGTTTACCCCAACCCATAACAATCAAACTGGCATTTTGTTCTCTAGAAGCTCTGCTAATTCCTTGAGCGAAGGCATCATCAATTCGCAATAGTGGTTCTGCTTCCACGCCCAAGACTCGACTCAACGCCTTGGCTTTCGCTAGTAACCGTTCGCTCCGTTGTACAGATGCGTCTAACTGAGGTGCATCCATATGAGCAAAAGCAGTTGCGATCGCTAAGGGTATAATTCTGCCATGTGCCTGCCGCGCCAATAAAGCTGCCATTTCAATCAAATATTGCTGCGTTTGCGGGTTATATACAGGCACAACTATCGTCACAGGACTGTCTCTTTGTTCTGGTTTTTGGTAAGGTGGGGTTGTTAACCTTTCTTCCTTTACTGTTAATGTTGTTAAACCTACGGCAACTTTACTAGTAATTAACGGTCCCAAGCCTGAAGTAACAAACATTAAGACAATAATACTGTTGAAGACGTCTGTATTGAGTAACCCTGAGCGATATCCCACTAATGTTGCTGCCAATGTGACATTTACCTGGGGTAGCGACAGCGACCACATCGTCAGAATTTCCCGCCAGTTGTAGCGATAAAATAGTTTAGCTAATAAAGCTGCTATAAATTTACTGACAAGTAAACTGAAGACAATGAACAGTGTTAACTTAAGGTTGTCAATGTTTTTGACAAAAGCGCTTAGATCGATTGATAAGCCTAGATTAACAAAGAAGATGGGAATAAACACAACATTCCCAACGAACGTCACCTTTTCTTTAACTTGTCCTTCTCCTACAGCTTCGTTTACTGCTAAACCTGCTAAAAAAGCTCCGAGAATTTTTTCGACTCCGATCAATTGAGATCCCACAGCAGTAAGAAACACCGAAAGCAGCACAAATAAAAACTGGTTTCCCTCATCGTCTCCAGATCGCCTGAAAAATTCTTTACCTGCCCAATAAAAACCTATAAGAATAACAAGCGAATAGATAATTAACCAATTAAATAACCTAATAAGCTGCCAAAAACCGTAAATTTTTGTATGAAGAGCAACACAAATAGCTAATACCAGCAATGCACCAACGTCAGTAAATGTATTTGCTCCAATTGTCACATTAACAGCTTCGTTGTTGATGACTCCTAAGCGATTAATGATGGGATACGCTAAGACTGTATACGAAGCCAATAACGAGCCGATTAAGATCGCTGCATTCCAGTTATAGTGAAAAATTCGTCCCAAAAAAATTCCCAATAACAGGGGAACGAAAAAGGTAAAGATCCCAAACCCCAAAGAGCGATTTCTAATCCGGTGGAACTGCTGAATATCAACTTCTAGCCCTGCTACAAACATCAAGTAAACTAACCCAATCTCTGAGAGCAGGGTGATTAGGGGAGATTGATGTAAAAGATTCCAACCGTGAGGACCAAAGATTAGCCCTGCGGCTAACAAACCTACTGATCCCGGTAGGCGTATCCGTTCAAACAGGATAGGTATGATGAATATGACTAACAGTAGAATAACCAGAGGAGCAACGGGTTCCTTGCCAAGAACTTGGGAGCTAGGCTCTAGAGCCAGAAGTTGTGATATCAGTTCCATAGGTAGGACTTGGAGAAGCTAAGGTCATGCTGCGATGCGTTGCAACGACGGCGGTATCGCCGTATCGCCCAAGGTAATCACCTAAAAATCTCCGATACGTGTGGAAGCCTCGTATCTTCAGATAGAGGAGGTGGCGCTTTTCAGAGCGGGTTGCTGACTCTCATCAACACAACTACAAAAGCCGCCCCGATGAAAAATCACAAAATATCACTTATAATATCTTAAAGATGGTCCAAGACTAACTACCTATGGGTGGATTTGACTTAAAATAAACCGTAAGCGATCATAGTCGTCTTTAAGCAGTATGCTTATAGCGCGTCCGGCCTTAATCAGCCATTGTCTGTCAGCTTTGCGTAACTGGTATACCTGTCGAATGGCTGCTGCGGTTAAAGAATCCCCTGGTACACCTGTTACTGACAAAAGTGTACGCAAAAAATCTAACTCCTCAGTAAATTGAATGATCACTTCTGCTTCGCAGGAATGAACTGCCTGGTGAATTTGCGGCGGACGCGGAGGCAGGTATTGATACACCCGAATATTA
>JAQYWP010000402.1 GCA_029379285.1 Rhizonema sp. PD38 | reverse complement strand
CCCCTCAAGTATGCATGAAAAGTCTATACACTTGTTGTCTGTCTTGAAGTGAAACAGTGTAGATTTAGTATAGTTTGTAGCTTATTAAATACTGTACTTAGGCTGGTTTCAGCATTTTAACCGATTGACAAAAGATATTTCATCTCAATCTCTCACGAATGCTACATGGGTAGGTGGTAGATATTATTATTTGCTCGAGCTATCGCTCATAAATTTCAAGAGGTAAGAAGTCTGGATCTTTAAAGAAAGTAAATTTTCTACCAGTCATTTCATCAATTCTGATATTTTCTACCTCTACACCTTTTGCGATTAAATCTAGAACTGTTTGCTCGATATCATCAACTTCAAAAGCGAGATGTCTTAAGCCACAAGCCTCTGGCTGACTGGCTCTTTGAGGAGGGTTAGGAAAGGAAAATAGCTCAATTTGAGAGTTTTCTCCTACTCGCAAATCTAATTTATAAGAATTCCTGTGAGCGCGAAAAGTCTCTTGAATAATGGAAAAACCTAATACTTCTACATAAAACTTTTTTGCTTGTTCATAATTAGAACAAATAATTGCTACATGATGAATTCCTGTAGTTTTCATTATACTTTTAAATTTTTATTGAACGATGTATTAACTCAATAGCAGATAGGGCAGGCGATACGCCCACCCCAATACGGTACGGAGCGTACCGAATTTATCTGTTGAGGCAGGCAGAGGGGGCAGGGGAAGCTTCCCCTGCTCCCGAAGCTTATCCGAACCGTATTGCGCCCAACCCATCAATTATGAATCTTGCAAAACAGTCTTAGAAACAATCCGGGTTTTCTTGCGATCGCTTTCCGATAAATCTTGTCCAGCTTGTAAGCGGGTGGCAGAAGTTTGCAACACTGTTGCTGCACTTGTGTCTCCCATTTGCAACGCAGTTTTGGCAGCCGTTTGAAGCATTGTTGCGGCACCAGCGCGATCACCTTGTTGCAATTTTGCCTCTGCTAGTTGTGTTTGGCGATACTTTGCTAATGCCAAAATCGATTGTTGCACTTGACTATCAGCAGACGGTTGGTAACCTTGAATAACATTTACCTCAACTGGGATTCTTTCTGAAAGTAACCCAGTTTGGTTTTGGGTTGGATCGTCGTAGCGGATTTGCAAAGTGGCAATAGTTTGTCTACCTTCTGGTAGATGCCCTATATAAAGGTTTGCTAGAATTGTGCGTTCCACATCCTTCATCAAATCTCCCAGGCGCACTGCAAACTGCCCACCAGCTTCTTCCTGCACTGGCAATTCAATTGTGTCTGGAGCGACTTGGGCAATAGGTTTTAGTTCCGCTAACCGGACATTAGGCACTAAAGAGAATAACAAATAGGCATTCGTCAATCCTACCGTTATCATGCGGTTGAAAAGACGACCAAAGGCATCTACCGCTTCCTCTGGTTGTTGAATAAAAGACAACGTACCGCCAGCAGCATCGGCAATTTTTTCAAGAACATCTTGGTTCCAATTATCTCCAAATCCCAAAGTGTTCAAAGTCAAATTATAGTTAGTTGCCAATTGAGCAAATTTCAAACAACGATTGTTATCACCGTGTTCGTTTTCACCATCAGTTAATAAAAAAGCTTGGGAAATAGTTTCTTTTTTTCCCTTCGCTAATTCTTCAATACCTAAACGCAAACCTTCATCAATTGAAGTACCTCCATCAGCATTAATGCGGTTAATTTGCTGTTTGATGCGTTCTGGTTTTTCGAGAACTTGATTAGAAACTAAGACTTTAGCGTGGTGATCGAAAACGACAACACTGAGACGATCATCAGGATTAAGGCGATCAACAATGTTATTTGCCGCTCTCTTCACAGTTTCTAAAGGTTGCCCATTCATCGAACCACTGCGGTCAAGAATTAAGCATAAATTCAGTGGGACGCGGCGATCTAAATTTTCTACGATCGCTGCAACCGAAATTGACAACTGACGCTGACTGTTACGTTGATTGACGTCCAAATTACCATCATTTAGAGCTGGCTGCAAGCTAACTTTCATAAATTCAACATCCTATCCAAGATATATAGCATTCCTAATCTAAGTTGCGAAATACTCTCAGTTGCAAAGAAGCAATCCCTATGGCTGGGAAGGAGTAATTAGGTAATGCAAAGATAATTATCTCTTTCCTAATGCCCTTTTCCCCACATATATCGCTGCTAACAACTTGAGTTATTATTAATATTCACACCTTCTAAAGTAGATTAGCAAAAATAAACGTAACAGGTTATGCTCATCTTAGGAACCGATAAGATTTTCCCTCTCGTTGTAAGCGATGAGAGTTTTTGAAGCACAAAGGACAAATGACGAAGAATTGTCAATATATCTTCATTATTAATATATAACAGTCCTAATTGAGCTGTAAAAACTCCTTAAAGACAGTGTAAAGCAGCTAACAGTTGACACTCAACCATCAGCGTGTTCATTTTACAAATAATCTTAGCCAACCAGTTGAGTCATGTGAAGTTTCCCGTGAAAGAGCGAGAAATCCACACCTCCAATAAAGCTAGCATCGCGCTAGGATGTATTACAGTTAACTAACAGCATTTATTCAGGCAACAGTTGCTATGGACATTTCCCCCATCAAGGCTGTTCAAGCCCCCTATTACGGAGATAACTTCTACCGCACACCGCCTCCAGATTTACCTTCCCTACTGTTGAAGGAGCGGATTGTCTATCTTGGGATGCCACTGGTAGCTGCTGTCACGGAATTGATCGTTGCCGAGCTGCTCTTTTTGCAGTCAGACGATCCAGAAAAACCGATTAAAATCTACATTAACTCTACTGGCACCTCCGGTTACAGCGGCGACCCCATCGGTTTTGAAACAGAAGCCTTTGCCATCTATGACACGATGAAATACATCAAACCTCCCATCCACACCATCTGCATTGGTTCGGCATTGGGTATGGCAGCGATGTTACTTAGTGCAGGGACAAAGGGTTGTCGTGCCAGTTTGCCAAATG
The DNA here is from genome assembly GCA_029379285.1 of Rhizonema sp. PD38. Taxonomy (GTDB): domain Bacteria; phylum Cyanobacteriota; class Cyanobacteriia; order Cyanobacteriales; family Nostocaceae; genus Rhizonema. The sequence continues at coordinate 4,523 of JAQYWP010000402.1, read as the reverse complement.
CTTCCATTGTCCTACACCAACCGAAGAGCTACGCTCAAGGTCAAGCAACAGATATTCAAATTCGGGCTAAGGAAGTTCTGGCGAATAAGAGGACAATGCTAGATATCTTATCTCGCAACACAGGTCAATCCCACGAAAGAATTGAGAAGGATATGGATCGCCTCTTCTATATGACTCCCTATCAAGCTAAAGAATATGGTTTGATTGACCGAGTTTTTGAAAAAGAAGAACTTGCGAATCCTCCAATACCAGCTGGAGTCCTTTAATCAGTCTTGAAGTGCTGATAATCAGTGCTAAGTCCTGAGTCAGAAAAAAGTGAAGAAAGAAACATTCTAAATTTCACCGCAATCTCAGTCACTATTTACTCAGGGCTTCAAGACTGATGAGGGACTTAGAACTCAGGACTAACTTATCTCCCCAATTATTTATAAATGGAGCTGCAAAAATGCCTATAGGTGTGCCGAAAGTTCCCTACCGGATGCCAGGGGATCAATATACACAGTGGATTGATATTTACAATCGTCTTTATCGAGAACGTGTCATCTTCTTAGGTAGAGACATTGATGATGAAATTGCTAACCAAATTATTGCCGTGATGTTGTATCTGGATTCTGAAGATCCAGGTAAAGATATATCTTTGTACATAAATTCCCCAGGTGGTATGGTCACCTCTGGCTTGGCGATTTACGATACAATGCAACACATCAAATCAGATGTGGTAACGATTTGTGTAGGTTTAGCAGCATCAATGGGGTCATTTCTATTAGCTGCTGGTACTAAAGGCAAACGAATTGCATTGCCTCACTCGCGAATTATGATTCACCAGCCTTCAGGCGGCACTCGCGGGCAAGCAAGCGATATCGAAATTGAAGCCAGAGAGATTCTGCGAATGCGTCACCAATTGAATGGAATTTATGCTCACAACACAGGGCAGCCTTTGCCAAAGATTGAAAAAGACATGGATCGTGACTTTTTCATGTCCGCTGAAGAGGCAAAGGAATATGGTTTAATTGACCGTGTAATTGACGAACGCCCGTAGTAAAATTAGGGAGTAGGAGTAGGGGAAACGGGGAGATGGGGACAAAAAATTGCATCGGTAATTATACGCTCCTCTGAACTTGTGCGCTGAAAAGCGACTCCCTCATTCCCTACTCATTACTTTAAAAGTGTGAAGAGTGAACTTTAAATTAGAAAACTAGTCTTTAATATAATAACTTCAAGCGTTAAGCTTAACGCTGGTATTTGATAGCTGATAGCTCAAGATGGATCTTGGAGATTGCTACCGTTTGTTGGGTTTAAGGTCGGGAGCCTCTTTCACCGACATCAAAGTGTCTTACCGCCGACTGGCGCAGCAATATCACCCTGATATAAACCCAGATGACAACAAAGCTAAAGAAAAGTTTATTGCCTTAACTGAGGCATACAAATTGCTGTTGCAAGTTGTATTACCAGAAGAAACAGCCCAACAATTAAGTGAGTTTTCTTCCCCCACGCCTGCACGTCAACAAAAAAAGACGATGCAGGCAGAGCCAGTCTCAAAGGAGACAGCAAAGGAAAAACTACCGACAATAAAGCCGCCTAATCTGATAGAAATAGAAAAACGGCTGAAGTGGAAGACTTACGATCAGTTACAGAGGTTTTTAAGAGAAAAACGCTTTCCACAAGCCATTGCTTTGGCGGAAGCCTTAGCCGCCCGTTTACCAGAAGATCCTGAAGTGCGTCAGTGGTTGGCGATCGCCTATCAAATTTGGGGACGAGCTCTAGTTGTACAAAATCAGCCCCAGAAAGCTAGAATCTATTTAAAAAAAGCTTTAAAGACAGACCCTTACAATAAGTCTCTATGTCTTGAAGTACAGCGCGATTTCCAACAGTTGGAGGAGATTTTTTAAGGATTTACAAATAAAGGCATGAGACATTCTGCGGAGTGCAGAAGCGAATGAGTTATGTACATGATCACTCATTTACTGATACCATTTCACGAAAATTTTGATACAATTTACTCCCCTTGCTTCCCCTGCTTCCCCTGCTTGCCCAAATGTATCAACTTTAAAGTGAAACGGTATGACTCCACCCTCCCCAATTCGGAAGAGGGCATTCTCTTGAGAGCGAGTTAACTCCCCAATTCAGTAAGTGCCTCTCCCATAACTCGACAGATTCGCCACTCATCTAGAATTGATGCTCCCATACGGCGATAAAATGCTATTGCAGGCTCGTTCCAATCCAAAACGCTCCACTCCAACCGTCCACAATTCCGCTCTACTGCGATTTGAGCTATTTTGGTTAAAATAGCTCTACCGATGCCTTGTTGACGATATCCTGGTAAAATAAAGATATCTTCTAAATAAATCCCTGGTTTTGTTAAAAATGTAGAATAGTTATGAAAGAATAAGGCGAAACCTACAGCTTGTCCTGTGTATTCTGCTATAATTGCCTCTACGTATTTTTTCTCGCCAAACAGATGCTTTTGGAGTTCTAAAGCATTCCCAGTAACTGCATCAGATAATTTTTCATATTCTGCCAGTGCTTGAATCAAATCAAATAGCACGCTGCAATCATTTGGTTCGGCAAAACGTAAAACTAACTTACCGTTATAAGTCATTAGTCATTTTTCCTTAGTTCTCAGTCTTTAAGTTTAAGGAAAAATGGCTAATAATTAATGAATCTTTATATCAACCATCCCTTTAAACGTTTTGCGATATGAGGACGCCGTAATTTCCGCATAGCTTTGCTTTGAATTTGTCGCACTCGTTCGCGGGAAAGATTGAACATATTACCAACTTCTTCCAAGGTACAAGGTTCACTGGTAATCAAACCGTACCTTAGCGAAATCACATCTTTTTCTCGTGGCGTCAGTACATCACCCAAGACTTCCCAAATCTCCTGACGCATCATGGTTTCGTTCATTTTTGCTTCTGGAGATTGATTATCTTCATCTTCTAGCAAATCCATCAACTCTGTGTCTTCTTCTTTACCAACCCGGTGATTAAGGGAAAGTGCTTGACGCCGTAGTTGTTGTAATTGGCGTAGTTGTTGCGGGGGAATTTCTAAAGCCTCCGCCATTTCCACTTCGGTTGGATTGCGACCTAATTTCTGTTTGAGTTCTCGTTGCGCTTTTTTAAGTTTGTTAAGTTTTTCAACAATGTGAATCGGTAAACGAATCGTCCTCGCATCGTTAGCGATCGCTCTTGTAATTGCTTGTCTAATCCACCAATAAGCATAGGTAGAAAACTTATACCCTTTGTCTGGATCGAATTTTTCTGTAGCACGATTCAAACCCATTGCTCCTTCCTGAATCAAATCTAGGAAAGGAACACCGCGATTGAGATATCGCTTGGCGATTGACACTACCAACCGCAGATTGGAGCGAATCATTTTGCGTTTGGCTACACGACCTAGATACAAGCGATGTTCTAGCTGTTTTTCCGTCATTCCCAACTGGGATGCAACATTTTCTTTGGTAGGTTGGAGTTCAAATTTTTCTGGCAAAGAACATTGTAATTCTCTAACTTCTTCTATAAACCGCACTCGCCGCGCCAACTCTACCTCTTCATCCGGCTTCAGCAACGGATATCGCGCCATCTCCTTAAAAAACGCGCCTACAGCGTCATCATGCTCGGTCTTATTGTATCCCGAGGGTCGTGCTGCTGCCATTTCATCCCCATCGCGTTCTCCTGGTTCCAGATTTTCGGCAATTTGGGAGAGTTCCTCTGCTACTGCGTCTAATCCGCTTGAGGATGGTTCCATATCAGCAGCATTATCTATAATCTCCATTGTTTCCAATGTTCCCAATTCAGCAATATTCATAGTTTCTTTCAGAGATGGTTGCTTTTTTTGGTACGTAATTTCTCTAACTGCCGATCTAAAATGCTGACTAATTACGCTACACCCACATTATTAGCATCTCGATATTTTCTGTCAAACATTTATAATCAAGCAGACGGCTGTCTTTATTTCTCACTACACCGTGTATACCAATGACAATGAGAAATTAAATCTATTTACTTCATACCCTGGTAAATTTAGATAAATCTCATAAAAATGGAGTGGTAGAACACGTTAAAAGCTTTTAGTTTCACAAGCATTTCGCCATTGGTCGCCACTTTATCAGCTAGTAATACTTGTAAAATAATATTTTCAGTAAGAGCGTGTTTTTCCCAAACATTTATAGCTAATAGAGTGACGGCACTTGCTTAAATGCTTACTTGTTTTGATTTCAACACATATCTCGCTCATTTTTTCTAGGTTACAAAATTTTTTCTTCCCTCCATCAAAAGTTCTGTATTCTATCAATTATAAGATTTATACTTGCCCATTGCCAACACTTAAATGTTTCTATATTTTCCATTTTTTTCTACTCTTTATGCATTGGCAGATGTTGCAGATTTTTGGTGACGCACCACTGATAGCCCTTTTCCTAGTTGGTGTCGAATTTTTAGGTTAAAGTTTACAGAGGGAATGGTCTTTATCAAGGTTCCCATACACTTAAAGGCTTTAATATCTATCAATAGGGGGAAAAGAAGTAT
>JAQYWP010000401.1 GCA_029379285.1 Rhizonema sp. PD38 | reverse complement strand
CGCCAGTAGTGGATTTTGAATTAGAACGCCGGGTGCAGCATGTTTGCCGCGAGGGCATTCGTCAAGGTTGGATACGTTCGGCTCATGATTGTGCTGAGGGTGGAGTCGCTGTATGTGTGGCAGAATGTTGCATCAGCAGCCATCTCGGTGCAGAAATCACATTGGAATTAGCATCCTCGCCTCGCTGGGATGAAGTGCTTTTTGGCGAAGGTGGAGCCAGAATTTTAGTTTCTGTGGATTTAGCACAACAAGGCATTTGGGAATCTTATTTACAGGAAAATTTAGATCAATATTGGCAAAAACTGGGCAAGGTAGGGAACTCCGAAATTGGTTTACGGGTTTTAACTACTAATAATCAAACCTTAATTCAGGTTAGCATTGAAGATATCAGCGATGGCTACTTAAATGCAATAGAAAGGCGTTTAGCTGTCCACAATACCACGGATGCCAGTTAGGAGTTTTAAATTCTTCACCTCCTGTACGGGCAATTCTTGACTAGAGAACCTACCTGTGCAAAATGAAAATTAATAGGTAAAACCTGCCTCTAATTTTCACTTCTCACTATTAATTGCGATACTGTATTTAATGAGATGGTTAAAAATTTATTAAGAATTCTCTAACTATCCATATACAGAAAAAGAGTGACTTGACACCCTCATCAGGAGCAAAACTACCATGATTCCTTATAGTCCCGACATATTGGATGATGGCTACACAAAAGCGCATGACATCACCAATGTAGGTGGAGATTGTCTGGACAAACCAGAAGAAGCTTGCGGCGTTTTTGGCATCTACGCACCAGGTCAAGATGTTGCCAAACTTGCTTACTTTGGATTGTATGCTCTTCAGCATCGGGGTCAAGAGTCTGCTGGTATTGCTACGTTTGAGGGGACGCATTTACACCTACACAAAGACATGGGCTTGGTTTCTCAAGTTTTTAACGAAACAATCTTGGACCATTTGCCCGGTACAATTGCTGTTGGTCACACTCGTTATTCAACGACTGGTTCCAGTCGCAAAGCTAATGCCCAACCGGGTGTCTTGAGAACCCGCCTCGGAATAATTGCTTTAGCACATAATGGTAATTTAGTCAATACAGTACAATTGCGAGATGAGTTGGTTAAGCAGAAATGCAACTTAGTGACGACAACTGATTCAGAAATGATCGCATTTGCAATCGCCCAAGAAATCAATGCAGGTGCAGACTGGATATCAGGCTGCTCTCAGGCGTTTCAGCGCTGTTCGGGAGCCTTCAGTTTAGTGATTGGCACTCCTGATGGTATCATAGGCACCCGCGACCCTAATGGCATTCGCCCCCTTGTGATTGGCACTCTAGGTAACAATCCTGTGCGTTATGTTCTTGCCTCTGAAACTTGCGGTTTAGACATCATTGGTGCTGAATATTTGCGGGATGTAGAACCAGGAGAATTAGTTTGGATTACTGAAGTTGGATTGGCTTCCTTCCACTGGAGTCAAAAGCCTGAGCGGAAGTTGTGTATCTTTGAGATGATTTACTTTGCCCGCCCTGATAGCCAAATGTGCAACGATAGTCTGTACAGCTACCGATTGCGATTGGGACGAAAACTGGCGGAGGAATCGCCTACTGATGCGGATATTGTTATTGGGGTTCCCGATTCTGGTATTCCCGCAGCCATCGGGTTTTCCCAAACCTCTGGGATTTCTTACAGTGAAGGGTTGATTAAAAATCGTTACGTAGGGCGTACCTTTATTCAGCCTACACAAACTATGCGTGAGATAGGCATTCGCGTGAAACTAAATCCCCTAAAGGATGTGTTATGCGGCAAACGAGTGGTGATTGTTGATGACTCGATTGTTCGGGGGACAACTAGCCGCAAGTTAGTAAAAACTATCCGTGAGGCGGGTGCTGTGTCAGTGCATATGCGAATTTCTTCTCCCCCAGTCACCCACCCTTGCTTCTATGGCATTGATACAGATACTCAAGATCAACTGATTGCTGCCACTAAGTCAGCAGAGGAGATTGCCCAGCAACTAGAAGTAGACTCTCTTGCTTATCTTAGTTGGAAGGGAATGTTGGAAGCAACAGGAGAAGATCCTCAAAGCTTCTGTTCTGCCTGCTTTACAGGAGATTATCCTGTTCCCGTTCCTGAATTAGTCAAGCGTTCTAAGTTGATGTTAGAAAAAGCTACAGTGTAGCGTGGGATTGTGTTAGTAGTTAGGAGTTATGAGTGAATGACAAGCCCTTCGGGCAAGGCAGAAGGCAGAGGGCAGAGGGCAGAAGGAAAGAAGTAATTTTTTCTACTATTTTAAAACTTCTTACCTCTGCCCTGTCTTGCCCAAATCGGGTCCAAGCCCCTACTATACCGGAGGTTGGTGGTCTTCAATCAATAGGGGTTCAAGCCCATATTGTATTGTCTTATACCTTCTGCCTTCAGCATAGCTGCCCTCTGCCTTTCTTTTTGACAACCGACTCAAGCGCACCTGGTTACAACTAACTCTTAACTCCTAACTACTAATTCAAACTTTCCAAACTAATGCGAGGATCGGCAGCTTTTAGCATTAAATCTGCCAGCAAGTTGCCGACAGTCAGGAGTACTGCACTCATGACTAAGCTTGCGAGTACCAAATATTGGTCTTTAGCTATCACTGCTTGTAAAGTTAATCTTCCCAAACCAGGCCAGTTAAAGAAAAATTCGGCAATAAAAGCACCACCTAGTAAACCTGCCAACTCAAACCCCAATATGGTAATCAAGGGGTTTATCGCATTGCGAAGGGCATGAACGTAGATCACGCGGTTTTCAGGCAGTCCTTTAGCACGCGCTGTTTGGATATAATCTTGACGCAACACATCCAACAATTCACCGCGAGTAATACGCTGTAAACCAGCAAAGCTTGTAACACTTAAGGCAATAGTGGGTAAAATCATGTGCCAGCCAGTATCGAGGATTTTCCCGAACCACGTCAGTTCATCGTAATCGATACTCGTCTTACCACCCACTGGAAAAAGAGGAGTTGTTATTTGGGCAAAAATGAGCAGTAATAGGGCAGTGATGAAAGGGGGAAATCCCTGCAAAATATAGCTAATAACCTGCAAAACCCGGTCAGTCCAGCGATTTTGCTTGACAGCAGCAACAATACCCAAAGGGATAGCGATCGCCCAAGTCACAACTAATGAAGCGATCGCGAGTAGTAAAGTTGCTGGTATTCGTTCCCATAACAGCGATGCGACAGATCGCTGGTAAACAAAACTCGTACCAAAATCTCCATTTGTTAAGATTCGCCACAGCCACAGTCCATACTGTATATGCCAAGGCTTATCTAGACCAAACTGACGCTTGAGTTCATCAATTCGTTCTGGAGAAATTTTGGGATTTTGCCGTAGTGTATCTACGTAATCCCCTGGAGCCAATTTCATAATAAAAAACGACAGTGCTGAGGCTAACAAGACAGTCAATAGCGCCTGCAATAGACGTTTTACAATATAAATAAAGGTTTCGTTCGTAACCAGTTTGCCCAACCAATCCCGACTAGCCTCTAAGGAAATTTTCGTCGTAGTCATTTGAAAAGTGTCCTCTGTCCTTTTTTGTTAAAAGTTAATTGTTAGGTATTACTCATGGCTGCTGAAAACAAGTTCAAGTCATCGAGTCAGCTAGGGCTTCAAGGTTTGGAGTCGAAACTCCAAAACCCGAAGCCCCTGAATTAAATTCACGGGTGCTGACGACTAATACTTGCTATCCACATGCCGACTAACGACTAACTAGTAACTAATATTCTATAAGGCTGATAATCGGCACATCTGGCAGATTTTTTCGTCCTTGTAAATCCCGTAGCTCGATAATAAAGCCAAACCCTACTAATTCTCCGCCTATTTTCTGCACGAGTTGTGCTGTTGCACCCGCCGTTCCTCCTGTAGCAATTAAATCATCTACAATTAAGACTCGGTTACCTGGATGAAAAGCGTCCTGATGAACTTCCAAGCAGTCTGTACCATATTCCAGTGCATATTCAATTGAGTGAACTGCTCCTGGTAACTTACCGCGCTTGCGGACAGGAATAAAACCAGTTTCTAATTTATAAGCCAGCAGCGAGCCAAAAATGAAGCCCCGCGACTCCATTCCCAGAATGTATTCTGCTCTCAAATCGGCTTCAATAAATTTTTGGGCAAACAAGTCGATAGTGTAGTGCAGTCCTTGGGGATCGCGCAGCAGCGTAGTGATATCCCGAAAGACAATTCCAGGTTGAGGAAAATCTGGAAGATCACGAATCAGTGACTTCAAATCCATATAAAACTTCAGATTACTAGGGATGAGGGTGAGAAAATGTCAAATTGACTGTTAAGAACGTCCATGGAGATACCATTCATGCACAGCCAGAAAGCATAGTACCGCAAGCGCGGAATTTAAAATTAAAAATTTGTCAAAGGAAAGTTTAGCGATATAGAAGTTGCGAGTCCTATTTCCTACGAGTCCCCTCGTTCGCTCAAGAAACGACCCCGCAAAACTTCCAACTGGAGTTAAAAAAGCTTGAGTTGCAGCCAGATATCCTGTGAAACTTAGGATGACGCCGATACCGAGGAGGGAGGACAAGAGTTCATTCCAATTTGTTTAAGTGAAAATTGCGGTGTTCTAGGCGTTTCTGTTGGACAAACTTAACGCTTACTTGTGTCCGCTACACTTTTCACTCTTACTTGAAGGGACAACCGTCTTCGCACTAGAAAAGCGCGCTCTCGCAAGCTTCCCCCGGCAGGCGAGCATAGAGAGCTAAGCTGTTGATCTATTGCGTTATTGAGAATTTCGTCAATAAGCAACTCAAAATGCTCTAAGATCATCGAATAAGCGTGAGATTTTGTTAATGGAAGTCCCTTTCTGCAACTGTGTTCATCCCAACCACTCAAGCGCAGGTCACTCGTTTGTATGCATTATTTTACCAAGTCAGTCTACACTGGTCGTTTTTAAGTTAATAGACTGTGAGTGCTTGCTCGCATTGTCGGTAGATCCCAGAAGAAATCGTACAATATAATCTCATACGCTCAATTTTGGCACTTAATATATCCATTGACGATTATTTGAATCTACAAGAAGCTAGGGATGTGATGGTATTACTAACTGACAACTGAGGAAAGTCAATTTATGCTTTGAAAACTTTGATTTTAGAATAAGGAAACGTTTGTGTCGAAAGAGTAATTAATGTATATATCAGGGCAGTCCGACTCTCACAAGTCTAATTTTTTGGCTTCCCTATCTTAAATTAGTTTTACTAACGTGTATTACAGCCATTAATGGTATTTATAATGAATGTCTCTGCCAGTTTAACACCGTTTAACAGTCCAACTCCCCAATCACTGCCGATGATTCTGGACACTTTACCCGATCCGGCAATTGACGGACAGCAATGCCCCCGTAGAAGCAGATTGCAAATCGATCTGATTTTGCTGGCAATTGAAGCACTCGATATAGGTGGCTCTGAAGCCATCCTGACATTTGCGGAAGAGTTGGATCTTAAAGGAATTATTAAAAACCGAGTGAATTTATGGCGGATGCGTAGTACGAACCCGATGCGACGAGCCAATATCCGCCGTCCATTATCGATTACAGAGGCAAAAGCCTTAGTCGTCATTGCTTGTTACATAGCGCGGCGCTTGACTGTGACAATTCGTCAGTTACTCATCATATGTCAGCAAATGGATGAAAAACAGATCCCCCTAGAACAAAATCTGCGACTATCGAATTACTTAGAGCGTTTCAGAGCACATTTTAAAAGCCGTATGAATCCCCGTCGTTCTGGTGTACTGGCATTGACTTCTGATGAAAAATTAGATGAGCTAGCGATTAATCTGCTGGGAAAATTGCTATTTTGTACTGGGACAACTGGAATGCAGCGGTTCTGGATTAGTCTTTTTGATGGTGAAGTGGAATGAATATTCAACGTAAGTATAGTTTACCTAATTGCACGCTGCTGTTAGAGGGTTTAAGTGAGGCGACAAAAGCTGCTCATTTTCAAGAAATGCGGCCGGAACTGTCAATATTGGTGAATGCAGAATGTTATCTATCTGGTCATCCTCAGCCATTGACAGGAGGTCGAGAATTTTTTGAAAGTTTGGTAAGAGGGGTGAGTGCTTATGCTCAAGAATTTTTAAGTAATGTACCGAATCCTGTAGCACAAAACTCTGAGATGGAGTTAGTGCAGTTTCATAAAGTTGATAGCAACCGACACAGGTTGACCGTGCGTGTAGAGAATGTAGTTCAGGGTTTAGAATCTCATTCTTCACATGAGAAAAAGCCCATTCAATTTGATTTGAGTACCGTACAGTTGTTCGATTTAGTGGAGGCAGTGGATCAATTTTTTGCTGATAGCCAAACTTTACCAGAGTTGTCACTACGACTACAACCAGCTACCAGACGTTATGGCAGCAGCAGAGAAGCTTTGATTAAACACGCAGTACCGGCAACTGTGGGAGTGTCAAGTTTGGCAGTAGCTGCGATCGCAATTGGTTTGATTCCGCTTCCACAACTGAGTTCACCACAGCCGCAGACAACGACTAAGAAAAGCGTTAATAGCGCTGCACCTTCGCCTCCCATTACCACACCTACTAACAAACCGTTAGCTGCAACTCCCAAATTTTCTCATACATCTACTACACAAAATACAGATTTAGAAGCACTTTTACATTCAGCTCCAGAAATTACTGATGCATCTCAACTGCGCGCATTAAATCGCCAAGTTTACAATCAAATTAATCAAGCCTGGACTGATCGCGCTGGATTAAATCAGGATGTCGTTTATCGTGTCGGTGTCGCTGCGGATGGCGCAATTGTAGGATACAAGGCGGTAAATTCAGTAGCGAATCAGCTTGTCAGCAAAACTCCTCTACCAACCCAACTTTACAATCCTGCTCGCAGTGGCTCCAATGCTAATGAACCAATTGCCCAGGTAAGAATAGTTTTTACGAAAAGAGGTGTGCTGCAAGTAAGCCCTTGGCGGGGGTACACGAAAACACCAGATGTTACGGGGGCAAAAATCACTGATCCTAATACAGTGAAAAATCTAAATCAGAAGCTGTACGAGACGCTTCGTCAAAACTGGCACAGTACCCCCTCATTTGCGCGAGATTTGAAGTATCGGGTTGCAGTGAACAAAGATGGCATCATCGCTGACTACGAACCGCTCAACCAAGTTGCCTTTGACTATTTCCGGCAAACACCGCTTCCCAAGATGTTCCAAGCCATTTACGGTTCTACTGCAGCAGCGCCAAACACCAAGCAACCTCTTGCCCATTACCAAGTTGTATTTAAGCCGAGTGGAGAATTGGAAGTTAGCCCTTGGCAAGGATATCGGTAGCACCTGGTTTTTACTTAACAACTTTTCCCATATAACTTCCCCACAATTGAGCAGCTTGACCACTACTGCCAGATGTGGGGGAATTGTTATCATTACCCAACCAAATACCAGTTACCAGTTTGCGGCTGGGAATAAAGCCGATAAACCAGAGATCAACGTTGTCATTTGTTGTACCAGTCTTACCAGATACTG
>JAQYWP010000400.1 GCA_029379285.1 Rhizonema sp. PD38 | reverse complement strand
TACTCCCTTCCCGGTGTAAGATTACCTATCTCTTTGATCTTCAAACTTGGCTTCCTTGGCGTCTTGGCGGTTTATTTTATCGGTATTCTTCTAGCGGGAAGGGAGTAACATTGAGGAATTTTACTGAGCCAGTACTTAGAGAGGAGAAGATATATTCAAAATGATACTTATTTGTAATTCAGACATGAATCATTCAGTAAAAACCTCTTGGAATGAAATCCGCACTGCATTTCAAGAAATTTGGGGTTATGATGATTTCCGTCCGCCACAGGAAGAAATTATCCGTACTCTATTCGCAAAAAAAGATGCGCTGATTATCATGCCAACGGGTGGCGGAAAATCAATTTGCTTTCAACTTCCAGCACTATTACAAACTGGATTGACCCTCGTCGTTTCTCCCTTGGTGGCACTGATGGAGAACCAGGTGCAGGAACTGCGCGACCGCAACTTACCTGCGGCCCTTTTACATAGTGAATTGCCGAACGCACAGCGACGCAGCATTTTACTGGCTTTAGAAAGACAACAATTGAGATTACTCTACCTATCGCCAGAAACGTTACTCAGTGTGCCTGTTTGGGAAAGGCTCTGTCAGCCGCAACTTGTCATTAACGGCTTAATATTAGATGAAGCACATTGCTTGGTGCAGTGGGGAGAGACTTTTAGACCAACTTATCGAAGATTGGGTGCAGTGCGAGCAGCGCTACTCAAGTCAAAACCGCCTGGAACAAAGATTGCGTTCGCTGCTTTTACTGCCACTGCTGACCCTCCAGCTCAAAAAGTAATTAAAGAAACTTTACAATTATTTGAGCCAGCAGTTTTCCATATTAATCCCTACCGTTCTAATCTTAATCCAAGTGTCCGCATTGTTTGGACGCCATTCAGCAGAAAACAACAACTCTTAAAATTTATTCAAAATAGACCAAAACAAGCTGGACTAGTTTACGTTCGCACAAGACGAGATAGCGAGAATTTAGCTGTATGGTTACAAGAAATGGGTTTTGCCACAGCCAGTTATCATGCGGGATTGGGAGCAGAGGAACGTCGTGAAATAGAAGCAAGTTGGCTGAGTGGAAAAAAGCCCTTTGTGATCTGTACCTCTGCCTTTGGGATGGGGATAAACAAGTCAGATGTACGTTGGGTTGTTCACTTTCATGCCCCATTATTGCTCTGTGAGTACGTGCAGGAAATAGGGCGAGCTGGACGGGATGGCAAACCTGCCGATACTCTAACATTAGTTAGTGAACCTACAGGATTGTTGTATCCGGAAGATAAGCTTAGACAAAAGTTTTTTGAACAGAAAATTCGAGAGCAGCAGTTTTCCGCGCAAAGATTGGTAAAAAAACTGCCTGATAAGGGAGAAGTTGATGCGATAGGGCGACAATTTCCTGATGGTGCTATTGCTCTTTCTCTACTTCATAGCGCCGATCAATTAACCTGGCTTGACCCTTTTCATTACAGCATCACTAATCGGGCAAAAATGCGTAAACAAAAGGAACTCGTCACTCCCAAGGACATGAATAAATACATTAATACCAAGCATTGCCGTTGGCAGTTTTTGTTAAACGCCTTCGGTTTTGAAAAAGAAGCAAAAGACTGGCTTTGTGGTCATTGTGATAATTGCCAAAGAAAGCTGTTAGTTGATAGCTGATAGCAGTCAAGTTTTTTCGCTAATAGCTAACTGCTATTTAAAATTGACGCAAAAATCTTAAATCACTAGAATACAACCGACGAATATCATCAATTTGATGTAGTACCATTGCAAAGCGTTCTACACCAAAACCGGCAGCAAACCCAGTGTAAACTTCAGGGTCGTAACCTACCGATTTCAATACGTTTGGATCGACCATACCACAGCCCATTACCTCTAGCCAACGACCGTTCCACCGTAAATCTACTTCGGCTGATGGTTCAGTGAATGGGAAATAACTGGCACGGAAGCGAATTTCCACCTCGCCAAACATCGCCTCTAAAAAGACTTTGATAGTGCCTTTGAGGTCAGTAAACGTTAATCCTTCGTCAATGGCTAAAAGTTCTATTTGATGGAAAACGGCTGAGTGGGTAGCATCTACATCATCTTTTCGATAGACTCGTCCTGGAGCAACAATCCGTATAGGTGGTTCTTCTGTCTCCATGTAATGAATTTGTACTGAAGAGGTTTGAGTCCGCAATAGATTTCCGTCTTGTAGGTAGAAGGTATCCTGCATATCACGGGCAGGATGGTCAGGTGGGGTATTGAGAGCCTCAAAGTTGTAATAATCTGTCTCCATCTCCGGACCTTGAGCGACTGTATAACCCAGGCCTACAAAGATATCTAGAGCTCTATCAATAATCCCGTTAAGAGGATGGACACGACCTTGTGGGCGGTAAATTCCCGGCATTGTCACATCTATTGTTTCAGCCTCAAGCTGTCGCATGATTTCGGCAGCTGACAAAGCAGCGTGTTGCCGATCTAAGGAAGCTTGTAGTGCTTCTTTGACTGTATTGGCGATCGCTCCAATTTTTGGTCGTTCCTCAGCACTAAGAAGCCCCATACTCCGCAACAGCGCACCCAGTTGTCCTTTTTTACCCAGGTAACTGACTCTCAATTCCTCTAGCCGTGCTAGGGTATCGGCGGTCAAGATTGCTTTTTCTCCTTCTTCAAGCAGTGCTAAAAGTTGAGCATCTAAGTTGCTAGTCATTTGTCAATAGTCAAGAGTTTACTTAGGATTGATCGCATTAGTAACATGTCATTGTTAAACCATAGGCATAACGTTGAAATTCTACCTCATCCTACCAGTTTAGAGGTGATTGGATGAAGATGTGTATTTTTTTTCATCTAATATTTGTGACGGCTGACATTGACAAATTACTCATAACTAATGACAAATAACTGTACGGGTGGGTTTCACATTATTTTTTGTTTCCAAACGATGAGTATACAATTAAACCCGCCCCTACTAATGACCAATGATCAATGACTATGAAATTACTGATTAGCAATGATGACGGTATTTCTGCCTTAGGTGTACGTACTTTAGCGAACACTTTAGCAGAAGCAGGTCATGATGTTTTTGTCGTTTGCCCAGATCGAGAACGCTCAGCAACCGGGCATGGACTCACCCTACATCAGCCAATTCGCGCCGAAATTGTCGAGTCAATTTTTCATCCTACTGTTAAAGCTTGGGCTTGCGACGGCACTCCTGCTGACTGTGTAAAATTAGCAATATGGGCTTTGCTAGAATCTCCACCTGATTTGGTTCTCTCTGGTATTAATCAAGGTGCAAATTTAGGAACCGAAATTCTTTATTCCGGTACTGTTTCTGCGGCAATGGAAGGTTTGATTGAAGGCATTTCCAGTGTGGCACTGAGTCTTGCCAGCTATACCCACAAAGACTTTCAACCTGCTGCTAACTTTGCCAAAAACCTTGTAGCACAACTTGCTCAAAAACCTTTACCAGAAAGAATGTTACTCAATGTCAACATTCCTGCTGTTATGCCCTCGGAAATTGCTGGAGTGGCGATCGCCCGTCAAGGAGTGCGACGCTACGTTGATGTTTTTGACAAGCGAGTCGATCCGCGTGGAAAAACATACTACTGGTTAACGGGTGAACTTCAAGAAGATGTAGAACCGTCCATAGGTGAGAATTTGCCTCAAAATTTACCTATTGATGTGCATATCATCCGCAAAAACTACATCACCATCACGCCATTGCAATACAATCTAACTTATGCGACTGGACTACAACAATTGTCTAAGTGGGAATTCAAGTTCCCATGAACTACAAAAGTGTTCTAAACAAGGGCATCAGCTTATCTGTTATTGTACGGAAAGCGGATGAACGAATGTTAAATCCATCACAGCAAAATTTAGGTTATAAAGTTAGGAGTGGCCTTAAAGATCGTCTCTAACTTAAGACTTATGTCTGGTCAGATTTGATTTTGATTAGCAAAACTACCCTAAAAAGGGGTACGCTGTTTTATTAATAAATTCCCTCTCTACTAAGTAGACTGTCTGGTGCAAAAAAAGATTAACATACCTGTTTTGCCTACCACCATTCAACCAGATTCCAAAGTCTTGATGATTCCACCCGACCAACTTGACAGCAGTCAGACAGCATTAAACTTACAACCAGCAGTTACGATTTTTGTATTAATCGCCCGCTCAGTCCAGTAAGCAACACCCATGTTTAGGATAGAGAACCAATTTAGCGTGTATTTTTGGGGCGTTCGCGGCAGCATACCCTGTCCAGGACCACATACCGTTCGTTATGGCGGTAATACCCCTTGCGTTGAGATGCAAGTGGGCGGTAAACGCTTAATTTTTGACGGTGGGACAGGACTACATGTCTTAGGACAATCTTTGTTGCCCCAAATGCCCACAGAAGCTTATATTTTTTTCACACACTCCCACTGGGACCACATGCAGGGTTTTCCCTTCTTTACGCCTGGATTTGTCAAGGGAAACAATTTTCATATTTATGGGGCGATCGCACCAGATGGTTCCACTGTAGAACAGCGTCTCAATGACCAAATGCTGCATCCGAACTTTCCGGTACCCTTACAGATTATGCAGGCGAACTTGAATTTTTACGACGTTGTCCCAGGAAAACCCATACACATCAATAATGAAATTATTATAGAAACCGCACCGCTTAATCATCCTGGTGAAGCTGTGGGATACAGAGTCAACTGGCATGGTGGTGCGGCTGCGTACATTACCGATACGGAACATTTTGCTGACAGGTTTGATGAAAATGTTCTGTGGTTGGCTCGTGACGCCAATATCCTGATCTACGATTCCACTTATACCGATGAGGAATATCATTTGCCAACCAAATCGAAAATTGGCTGGGGGCATTCAACATGGCAAGAAGCGGTGAAGGTCGCGAAAGCTGCTAATGTCAAGACTTTAGTGATTTTTCACCACGATCCATCCCATGATGATGAGTTCTTAGATCGTGTCGGGGAAGAAGTGGCGAACAAATTTCCTCATGCCGTCATGGCACGCGAAGGAACGTTACTCCAGGTTCCTTTAGAGGTTTCCTCCTTATCAGAACCTTTTCCTGTTAGCTAGTTTTCTGAAGAAGGGGGTTGCAGTCGAAGCAATTATGGATTTTAGATTAGATTGGTGATTAAGAGCTATCGGCATTCAAGAGTGAGAGAGGAGAAAATCAATTAAAAATTAAGAATGCACTCATTAAAAAATTTTTAATTGGTTTTTCTCTCATCTTCTCGGCTGATCGCTTAACAAACCTAAAATCCCAAAACTGACGTGCTAAATCTGTCTCAAAATGGGTGTTTTGTGTGGGTTACTTCTTCGACTGAATTGGCTCTAACGCCAACTGTTATTGCTCTTGGCAAATTTGACGGTGTCCATCGCGGTCATCAACAAGTGATTCAACCAATATTGCCGCAAGAAAGGAATGGGGAGAGGACAGGGGAAAACAATTCCGTGTCACTCCCACGCGCCTACTCAACGGTAGTCACTTTTAATCCCCACCCACAGGAGTTTTTTACAGGGCAACCTCATGATTTATTAACCCCAGTGGATGAAAAAGTTTATCAATTGCGAGCGCTTGGGGTAGAACAACTCGTACTACTGCCCTTTGACAAAGAATTATCTATTTTAACTCCCGAACAGTTTGTAGACAAAATTCTAGTACAACAACTCCAGTGCAAAAGAATTAGCGTAGGGGAAGATTTTCGTTTTGGCAACAGGCGTAGCGGTACCGCCAGCGATTTACAATCGATTGCCAGCAAGTACGATATTCCCGTTACCATCGTTACCCTAAAAACTTCTGGAGATGACGCACTTACAGATACTACAGCTCCACGGATCAGCACGTCATTGATTCGTCAACATCTTGAACACGGCGACATCGAACGGGCGAACCAACTGTTAGGACGTCCTTACACCCTCATTGGTCCTGTTATTCAAGGTCAACAACTGGGTAGAACTATCGGCTTTCCCACTGCTAACATAAAACTGCCAAAACAGAAGTTTTTACCCCGTTTTGGTGTCTACGCAGTGCGTGTTAAAAGCTTGGGTGAAGTACCAAATACTGTTGTGCAAGACTGTTTAGGAGTCATGAATATAGGCATTCGTCCAACGGTAAATGGTATCGATCCGTCTGTAGAAGTCCATTTATTAGATTGGTCAGGCGATTTGTATTGTCAAAAGCTGACAGTGCAGCTAGAAAAATTTTTACGTCCAGAACAAAAATTTTCTTCTTTAGAAGCCCTCAAAACACAGATTCAACTTGACAGCGCTGCCGCTAGAGCTTTTTTTGGGAGGAAGTGAAAATTTACTTTCCAATGCGGGAACACTAAACATAGGGAACTGGATAGTGGTTAATCGTACTTTTGTACAATTAACCACTAATTACTCTTATTCCCCATTCTCCTAATCTTCACTTCGTAAGGGCTCCAAGTTCCCCACTCCCCAATTTAATGAGAGAACAAATTGACATTCTGACACGAAATCTGGCTCTGACTATTGTTGGTAAAACCGAGGCAATACGCTTAGTCTTGGTTGCCTTGCTAGCTGGCGGTCATGCACTGCTAGAAGATGTTCCTGGAGTTGGTAAAACCCTCCTGGCTAAATCTCTTGCTCGTTCGATTGATGGGAAGTTTCAAAGGATACAATGTACCCCCGATTTGCTACCAACAGATATCACTGGTACTAATATCTGGAACCCCAAAAGTGGCGATTTTAACTTTCTGCCAGGTCCGGTCTTTGCCAATGTACTCCTAGCTGACGAAATCAACCGCGCTACACCCCGCACTCAATCAGCTTTGTTGGAAGTTATGGAAGAGCAGCAGGTAACAGTCGATGGGGTTTCTCGTACCGTTCCCATGCCTTTTTTTGTCATTGCCACTCAGAACCCGATTGAGTACCAAGGTACCTTTCCCTTACCAGAAGCGCAGATGGATCGGTTTATGTTGTCGTTGAGCCTGGGTTATCCTACTGAAGGAGAAGAGCTACAGATGTTACAACGTCTTCCGAAACCAAGTTTCTTTGATTTGGAACCCTGCATTACCTTAGAGCAAGTACAAAAACTTCGCCTCATCTGCTCTGAGGTAAAAGTGGAGACTTCTCTGCAACAGTACATTCTTGACTTAGTACGGGCAACAAGGAAAGACGAAGAAATCACCCTCGGTGTCAGTCCTCGCGGTACTGTAGCATTACAACGGGCAACTCAAGCCCTAGCTTTTCTCTCGGATCGGGATTACGCTATTCCCGATGACATAAAATTCCTCGCCCCTCATGTTCTTTGCCATCGCCTGATCCCCGCAGGAGGACGCAGATCACGAAGTGTCATGGAACGATTATTACGTTCTGTCCCAATCCCGTAATATTATTTAGATTCAAAAGTTGGTATATATGGGAAATTTATATAAGCAGGAAAATTAGAGCGATCGCTAACCTACTGTGTGTGGTATAAACACAAGTCGATTAGCAGAATAAAGTTTCTCCTATCAAATAAACAACAACTATAACCTCAGGGTAAGCGCGTCTCAAACCCTATTGACAGGGGGATCATGGTATGGAATTTAA
>JAQYWP010000399.1 GCA_029379285.1 Rhizonema sp. PD38 | reverse complement strand
GGTTGCAGCAGTTTCCGTTGGGTTATTGGAAGGAGAGCCATTTTTGGATTTGAACTATGTCGAAGACGTTGCCGCTACAGTAGATTTCAACGTTGTGATGAACCAAAAGCTAGGAATTATTGAAGTTCAGGGAACAGCTGAAGAAGGAAGCTTTAGCCGGACTCAGTTGTATCAACTGCTAGATAGTGCGGAAAAAGGAATCCAACAATTGTTAGTCGCCCAGATCGAAGCGATATCCAACTGGAACGAACTTTTTCACTGACCCCTAGCTTATAGCTAGGGGATTGCCAGAAATAAATTTGGCACATCTGGGTGAATAGATCATTGAGACTGATTGCGGTGAACACCTCCTAATGCTTCTCCAGTTGGGATTTTTGTAAGGCTTTTTATTAAGTCGTGGGGTAAAGCCCAGACATCTGTAATCAGTTGATCGAGGAGACTTCAAACTTGACTCGGAGGATTATATCTGTGAATCGAGTACCAGTTTTATCAGTTACAGGAAAGCCACTAATGCCGACTAAAGCTAGTCGTGCTAGACGTTGGCTCAAAGAGGGAATCGCTAAAGTAGTGCATAACGATTTGGGTATTTTCCAAATCCAACTTATTCATGGTAAAAAGGTTGTTCCCAATAAAGGTTACCAATCTCAACCAATTGTTGTCGGTGTTGATCCAGGCAAGCTTTACACGGGAATAGGCGTGCAATCTGCTAGATTTACCTTGTGGCTCGCTCATTTGCAGCTACCTTTCAAAACCGTGCGGGAACGGATGGAGCAACGCCGGATGATGCGGCGCAGTCGTCGTGGCAGGCGGATTAATCGCAAAGTCGTTTTCAGTAAACGCGCTCATCGTCAGAAACGTTTCAGTAATCGCCGTCAATCTAAAATACCGCCTAGCATTCGAGCTAATCGGGAATTAGAGTTGCGCGTGCTTGGAGAGTTGTCAAGCGTCTATCCAATTGCCGCCGTGGTATATGAAGTAATTAAGGCTAAAGGCGACAAGGGATTTAGTCCAGTGATGGTCGGGCAAAAGTGGCAACTAGAGAATCTAAAAGACGATTTTGACAATGTATTTGAGGTTGAAGGATGGAAGACTGGAAGACTGCTCAAATCCGCACTCAATTAAAGCTTGAAAAACAGAACCACTCTAAAAGCGATACTATTCCTGAAACTCATGCGGTTGACGGTATTGCTCTTGCGTGCAGTCAGTTCATTGACTATGGCATCATCAATTGCCAAACAATGGGCTGGAGCGGTTGCGTAGAGGTAACTTCTGCACCTTTTGCCGTCATTCGCCGTATGCCCATAAGTCGCCGTCAATTACATCTGATGGTGCCTGCTATTGGTGGTGTTAGGCGTAAGTATGGCGGTACTGTCACTCGCCACGGATTTCGTAAAGGCGATTACGTTGAAGCTATTCAAGGTAAGAAAACTTTTAAGGGTTGGGTAAGTGGCGATACCGAAAAATGTGTTGCGGTGAGTGACTTTGATTGGAAAAGATTAGGGCAGTTCAGTAAAAACAAAACGCGGTTGCTACAGCGCTCTACTGGACTAATTGTGATGCTTGTTAAAACAAGCGTGAAGCTCGCCGGACAGAAGATTCTGTCCAGCAGACTTCACGTTCGTATTTCATCCGCGAGTTGAAACTACGCGGTTTCCATACGAATCGGAGATTTTTAGATGAGGTTTAACAAGGTCACTCTTAAGTAGAGTGCCAGAAACCATACTCCGCCATAACACGTTATTGGATCAATTAAATGATTAACAATCGTGTGAAAATTTAATATTTTTTAAAAATTGTGTATGTAAGGCATTAGCAAATAAATAATTAATGATATAAAAAGTTTCAAAGGGTAAGAATTTCGCTATTGTATTGCTGGAAGTCACAAAAGTGATCATAAGAGCAATGAACAAAAAAGTAGAAGTCCTCCCCAATAAAGAGGCACTGATTGCGCGTTCGTTAGAATTGATCCTCTCAAAAATTGAAAGAGCCATCAAAGAGCGGGGGCAATTTACCATTGCCTTATCTGGTGGCAACACACCTAAACCGTTATACGAGGCAATGGCCGAGCAAAAACTGCCTTGGGATAAAATTCATGTGTTTTGGGGAGATGAGCGCTACGTCTCTCCTGATCACGCAGATAGCAATCAACTGATGACACATCATGCTTGGCTAGATCACGTTGATATGCCAGCAGCCAACATCCACGCGGTACCAACTTCAGATCCTGACCCAACTGTAGCAGCAGATCAATATGAACAGCATCTGCACACGTTTTTTCACTCAAAAGCTGGAGAGTTTCCTGCATTGGATGTGATTTTACTGGGAATGGGCGATGACGCACATACAGCATCGTTGTTTCCGCAGACAGAGGCACTAAAAGTACGCGATCGCCTGATAACCGTAGGGAACAAAGATAGTAACCAACGAATCACATTCACATACCCATTCATTAATGCTTCTCGCTGCGTTATGTTTATAGTTGCTGGTTCAAACAAAAAACCAGCGTTAGCTCAAGTATTCGCAGAGGTAGCAGATGAATTCACTTATCCATCCCGCTTGATTCAACCCCAAGGAGAACTTTGGTGGTTACTGGATGCCACAGCAGGTAGTGACATCAAATATTAGCTGCCCGACAAAGAGTCATTAGTTAAAATTAAAAGCTAGAGTTGCTCCTCTGCAAATAGAGCTATATTTCACGATAAAGGCTTAACTTCATGATCGTCTGCCCTAACTGCAATCACCCCAACCCAGACGGCGCTGTCCAGTGTGAAGCTTGCTACACCCCATTACCAGCTACAACTAACTGTCCGAGCTGTGGGGCAACCGTGCAGGCAGATGCAGCTTTCTGCGGTCAGTGTGGTTATAACCTGCGTAGTACAACGGCTTCTTCTAATTTAGGAGCAACAGTTGCACCTGATCCCCTAGAAGTCCCACCTCTAGTAACCCCTGACACACTAGTAGAAGCACCGCAAACAGTCACGAGTGGATCTGCTCATATCCCAACGCCTGAGCCAATACCAGATCCCACGCCTGAGCCAATACCGTTACCAACAGCAGTTCTTGTTCCCGCACAACAACTTGAAGAGCAGAGCCAGAGTTCTTCACCACCAACCGTTGCGGCTCAAACCTTGATAGAAGAGCCAGAAGCTCCACCCCCTCAAGCAGCAGCAGCTCCCACTGTTGCTCGAACTCAATTGCAGCACGTAACGGGAGGGCTTGTCCATGTCCAAACAGATAGATTGATTGAATTGCCGCAAAATCTTTCTGTTATTCATATCGGCAAGCCAAATGACCGTATTCCACCAGATGTGGATGTTTCCGGATTTCCCGATTCGGAAATTGTCTCTCGAATTCATTCCGATATTCGTATTGAGGGCGATGCTTACTATATAGAAGATGTTGGCAGTTCTAATGGCACATACATTAACAATTTGCCGCTTTTACCTGGAAACCGACACCGCCTGCGACCGGGCGATCGCATAAGTTTGGGTAAGGGAGACTTGGTCACATTCGTATTTCAACTTTCTTAATTTTCAGCGTTAAGAAGGCGTGACGGCAGTCGGTAGCTATGCTGCTACGTATCCCCCATAAATAAATTTTAGGGGATTTAATTTGGACACAGTATTCGCGCGAAGTCTTCCGGACAGAGGCTTCTGTCCGGAGAGCTTCGCGGATCGCAGAGCGTCCCGAAATACATCTTTTTTGTTTGTCATAAATAAATTTAGAGGCCTGTACCCATACTGGCAGAGGGAAAATAAATTCTGACAGTGACTCATAGCTGCCCTCTGCCTTTCTTCGGTCATAAGTTGCTGAAATTTGACGTCCATGGCAGTGTAAAGAGCGTTTATTTGTTACCAAGGACAAATGACTTCTAAGAGTAAACGGTTAGCATAGATATAAAGTGCAACTAGGAAAGTCAGCCATGAGGAAACCAGGGAAAAATTTTGAACCTTTGCTTGCAAAAGAAGCCCCTCCTGTCGTTGAACGTATGGGGCTTACCTGGCTCATGGCAGCAGCGATCGCGACGATTTTGCTGTGGCAAGTTCCTGGAGGTGATTACATCCTCTACCCGTTTACGATCTTGGCAACTTGGTTTCACGAAATGGGTCATGGTTTAGCTGCACTTCTCTTAGGTGGACAGTTTAAGCAGTTACAGATTTCTCCTAACGGTTCTGGTGTCGCTTTTTACGGCGGTGATTTGTTCTTAGGACATCTTGGGCAAGCTTTAGTGGCAGCAGCAGGACCAATGGGACCGCCAATTGCTGGTGCTATTTTAATTTTAGCCTCTCGGAGTTTTCGCGTAGCTTCCCTAAGTCTAAAAATATTGGGAAGTGTTCTCATTCTTTCCACACTCATTTGGGTGCGATCACTGTTTGGAATTGTGGCAATTTCCCTGTTGGGTTTGATTATTCTGGGAGTGTCATTTAAATCTCCCCGATGGATACAGGGATTTGCCATTCAATTTCTGGGCGTACAGGCTTGTGTGAGTACCTACAATCAACTCGATTATTTATTTAGCTCCTCTGCTGGTATCGGTATGCACTCAGACTCGGCGCAAATACAGCAGCAGTTATTTTTGCCATACTGGTTCTGGGGTGGATTGATGGCGATCGCATCCCTCATCATTCTTGTGCAAAGTCTCCGTATTGCCTATAAGGAGTGAGGAAAAAGGAGACAGCTAGTCTCTACTCCTCAAGGCAGAATTCTTCTTTAAAAATGGAGTATAAAAAACGATGGTAAGCAATACATATAAGGTAGACGCTGTCTTTGAAGGTGGGGGTGTCAAAGGGTTAGGTTTGTTTGGGGCAGTCGCTGTAACAGAAGAGAAAGGTTATGTCTTTGAGAATGTTGCAGGCACTTCAGCAGGTGCGATCGTTGCAGCGTTGATCGCGGCTGGATACAAAGGCACGGAATTAAAGAAAATTCAAAATGAAGTAGATTACCGCAGGTTCAAGGATCCAACACTACAGCAAGAAATTCCCCTCATTGGTTCTGTATTAAGCTTGATTACGGAAAAAAGTTTTTATAAGGGAGACTTTTTTGAGAGCTGGTTACACGAGCGTCTGCAAGCGAAGAACATTTCTACCTTCGGCGATCTAGTTATGGAGGAGTACAAAGACGATCCTAAGTATCGCTATAAATTACAGGTGATCGCTAGCGACATTTCACGCGGCAAGATGCTAGTACTGCCACGCGATATTGCCGATTACGGTATCAACCCCGATGAGCTTAGCGTGGTGAAAGCAGTACGGATGAGTATGAGTATCCCATTTTTCTTTAAGCCAGTGACTCTTACAAGTTCCCTCGGTGTATCAAGCTATATAGTAGATGGCGCTATTCTCAGTAATTTTCCGGTCTGGCTCTTCGACGACGGTACGCCCGACCCCGCTTGGCCGACCCTTGGTTACAAGCTGGTAGACCCCGATATGGATAAGCCACACGACATTAGTAATCCATTGTCTTTGTTCACAGCAATGTTTTATACAATGATGGAGGCTCACGACGCCCGATATATTGCAGATAATAACTTTGCACGCTCAATCCCCATTCCTACTGTTGGAGTGCAGACAACCCAGTTCGATATTTCACCCAGCAAAAGGGATGAGCTTTATAAGTCGGGCGTTCAAGCAGCTGAGGAGTTTTTCCAGAAGTGGAATTTTGAAACATACAAAAGAGAGTATCGTCAAGCTAAACCACAGGGAAGGCAGCAGAGGTTACTTGAGGAGTAGTGTGCTATTGAGTGGAGTTTTCAAAGAAAAAATAAAAAGGTATTGGGATTATTATCGTACTAGTACATGACGGCGGAAATAAAGCGACCATTCAAGCTAAGCAGAAATTTGGCGAACATTGGTACAAATGTATTCTTGATCATTGAACTCTATATAGTGTGCAGTGATCTCCACGCTTATTTCTCGACCGTCTTTCGTTTTGTGACTAGATTTAAAAGTGAAAGAGTTTTTGTCTCGAAGTTCTTGCCAGTGCGATCGCCAAACGACTGCCTGAAAATTAGGATCGATGTCGTGAACAGTCATGGTTAGCAGTTGTTCGGATGAGTAGCCTAGAGTACGACAAGCTGCTTCATTCCCATAGACAAAGCGAGCTTCCGAATCAATAAAAAAGACTAAATCTCTAAACTTGTCTAAATAAAACTGGCTGAGTCGCAGTACCGACTCTGTTTTCTGGCGTTCGCGAATTTCCTTTTGCAGACGTAAATTTTGCTCTGTTAGTTGTTTTTGCAGTCTCTGGATGATCAAATTATTTTCTACACGGGCAAAAACTTCTTCTTCACTAAATGGTTTTAGGAACCCCACCGAAGCCAACCCAACTAGCACAATCGTCTGTGCAAGATCGCTAGCTGGAGCAAAAGCTTCTTCTTGATGCATCTCCACCAATAAAGCAAGATCTCGGTCATTAAGCCAGCGATAAACCCCAATCACTGGTACTCTGGCATAGTTTTTATATAGTCCTTGACCACGGATTCCGCCCATTGCTTTATCAATGCCTTGACTGCTAACTCCATCAGGGAAATCCTGCATATTGGCTTGCTTTTTGGAGATAAACGTGTTTTTAGTTACCAACGAACCAACCAAGTAGGTTTCGCCGCTCTTACCCAAGCCCGTATTTTCCCGGACAATGCTATCGATTCTATCTAAGTTTAAGTGTGCTAAGATAAGACCTTGGTGTACCCGTGCTTCATTGTACAAAGGTGTTGCTAAAGTCACCGATGGCTTCCCAGTGACAGGTGAAGGGTAGAAAATTGGGGCAAAGGAATCTCCGAGCTCAACCTGTTTAACGTAAGTAATATTGCCTAAAATTTCATACTGACCCTCATGCGTCTTATCGGTAGATAGTATGATCCGATTGCTACGATTGAGAATGAAAATTTCCTTAAAGTTAGGTTTAAGATCGGCTACTTTGAGTAAATACTTAGAGAGAACTGTGTATGCGTTCTGATATTTTGTATCAGATGTGTCATTATCTAGAATAATTTTAAGATTTGCTTGCACGTCAGGAAACTGAGTTGTGAGGAGAAAATCTCGCCGTTGATCTTCAAACCAACGGGTAATTTCTTCCTCCTTCAGCGTTGCAGTCACACTGAGGCGTTCAAAAGCGGCTTGCTTGAGCGCCTCCCTGGCTTTCACGAAGGCAAAGCCTCCCACCACACCAACAGCCACTAAGGACAGGAGTAAAAAGGAACTTGCGACTTTAGTGCTTAGGTCCTGTTTCCAAAACTTCATCTAAAGAACCTTAAATTCACTTACACATGAATAAAGCTACAAAAGTCAAAATGGCATTTCCGCAAAAATACCATTAACTCCTAAGAAACACATTTTGAAATCCATATATAGCAAGGTTTTTAGAGATTTAAGGAAAATGTGTTTCTTTCATATTTCACTTGCAGTACGCCGCTAGTTAGAGGCTTATATCTTGCACATACACGGGAAGATGTGAAACTCGCGCCTTAGAAACTTCCCCTTCCGGATAAGTGCTTATTTCATGTTTTTTGATTTAATGACAAAATTATATTGTTTATGTTTTTGATTATGTA
>JAQYWP010000034.1 GCA_029379285.1 Rhizonema sp. PD38 | reverse complement strand
GAACTAGTTTGATAAATTAAATAAACTTTAAGTCTCGTACTGGAAATCGTTTCAGTATCTCTAACTGGGGACTAGTGGTCAAGGAACCTGAGCTATGAAGCGTATGTTCCAAGCTTAAACGCGCTTCTAGTTGAGCGAACTTACACCGTGGCGTTAAGTTGGTCCAGATTTATCCAGATGTGGGTAACTTTGTTCATACTTTTAAAAGCGGTATAGGGAAAATAAATTTGACTCAAAGAAAAAGGGGACTAGAAATGATAGAGAATACCCCACTTGATGTGCAATGCTTTATGGAAATAAAAGAAGGGAGAGTGATAAGCTCTTGTGCCGTACCAGTCTAAACTACAACGCTCTCCGCTCATCAGTAGTTATAACATGTCAACAATTCCAAAGCCTCTTGTGGTAAGAGCATATATAAGAAAATTTTTTCAATATTAGGATCTAGATTCCGTTTTCGCGTTGTTATCAGCACCCGAAAACGGTTAGATCTTGGCAACAGCTTCTGACAACTCTTTAAATTTCAGCATAAACCTTGTGAGCTTTCTTACAATAGCCTCCTACTTTTAAAACATCCTCTTAAACCCTGGAATCTTGATTTACCTCTTGCTCCAGGCTAATATATATAAACTTTAATAAAAGTTAGAGCTTTTAGGGGAGCAAAGTTATTACTTTGCTCCCCTTTAGATTGGATGGTGATCCTTAAAAGGTTGAAATAAAATGAGACCTTTACACTGGACAAGCGGCAATGTGTAAAGTTCTTTAGTCGAGCAGGCTGTAGACTTCCTCAATTTCTAGATTGAGGTTACTTTTAATCCAAGTCCTAATCTCTTGCTCTAGAAGTTTAGAAAATAACGCGATCGCATCATCGATCTGAGACTTTACATTTTCCTCTTCGTTCCAGATCCTGTTCGATTCAGGGATATTTAGATCCCATTCTTCCATGTCAATAAAAATCTCTCTCTCGCTTTTAAATCCAGAAACTCTACAACTGTCCTCCTTTCCCAGTACAAAGAACTCTATGCCATAACGATCAATGATATTTTTTAATTTAGCCGGAACCCGCTTTAAAAAACTATGGTATGAAGGATCGGGATAGTTTTTCCATGCGAGCGTCGTGAACATTCTTCCGCAAAGAGAAAGATTCTTGAATTGAGCATTGCCTTCATACTCCTGAATTAAAGAGATAATCTCATTTCTTATCGATTCAGAGATATTAATCGAAGATAATGCCATCGCCTTATCGCCTGGTACAGCGGCGTCCTGTTTGTCTTTATCCATATATCACTATATTATGGTGATATATTAAAAGTCAATAGTTATGTCGAGAATTTCCGAAGAAAATTACAAGCTTGCTAAGGAGAGAGGAATCTCTCGCTCAACCGTTTTTCGTAGAGTGAAGGACCAGAAATGGTCGATTGAGTCTGCCATTACAGTTCCGACAGACAACTTGAAAGAGTCAAAAAGAAAGAAAAGTCTGTTTTACGGAGCACAAAGAGGAAAGCTTCGTTCTTTTAAGCTTCCTATAGAGCTAGAGGGGGCTTGGGAAGATCTAGTTGTTGAATCGGGTTTAACCGAAATGGACTTAGCGAGCGAAATAATAGCTCTTAGAATTAATAAAAGTTTTTCCAATCACAAACAGGACTTGCGCTCACCCTCTCACAAATAAGTTTTCTCTAATAGTTAACAGGCTTAAATATTACCTGTTAACAAGCATTTTTTTTACTTGTTAACATATTTTAAAGAACATGGTAAGTAGGTTGGCGCGAAAAAACCAAACTATGTAAAGATAAGTAAATACAGAAAATGCATTTACCGAGGTGATTGAGCTATGGGCCGTCGTTTAAGGGTATTTCTGACACGCGCACGCAAGATAAAGTTCTCTTAAACCTGAGAAAGGCGGATGTATCGCAGAAAGTCAAAGACCGAGCAAGAGTTGAAACTTTTATTCTTTTGTTGAGTTCAATTTGCCCTGTATATCCTGTTGCATTTGTTCAGCGGTTTGTCGTATCTCATTTAAAATTTCTTGTTGCTCGTGCCGCTCAACTCGTGCTTGTTCAACAAATTCTCGTGCTTGTTCTGCAAATTCTCGTGCTTTCTCCCGATCAACTCGTGCTTGTTCCGCAAATTCTCGTGCTTTCTCCCGATCAACTCGTACTTGTTCGGTAAATTCTCGTGCTTTCTCCTGTAACTGCCTGATTTCTTCTGAAGATTGTCTCTGCTCTTCTGAAGATTGCCGCTGCTCCTCATTAAAATTTGAAGTATCATACCGATTTTCACCCACTTCCATAGAGCTTCTTCTCTTACTTCTAACTAGTAAGTTTAGCTGTTAAACCATCATCTATAAAAGTGGGAAAAAATTAGAGAATCCCGTCCTACACGGCTTCAGCAACCACCACAACAAAGGTAAGGGCAGTATTAAAGATGCCATCAAGCTTCAATAATTGACCAAATCATGCTAACAATTTTCGCGTTATGGATACAGATTGGTGAAAATTTAAGTGTTTATTTTTTTAATCGGATTGTGCATGCCCATGCCCATTGCGGTGTAGGATTTTCTGTTACAAATTGCTGCAAAGGTATTGACAAATGAAAAAATTAAGCTCCTTAATTTTTGACTACAGTAGATACATCCATTATGATAAGTAAAAATGAAGGGTCAGCGTGTGAACGCGAGACCCTTTTTTCTGTTAGAAGACATATAGTCAATCCGTCAGCTATGCAGCATTATCCATTAATACGATGTATTTACCGTAGATTTTCTAGGCTTTACAGTTTGTTACAATTTTGACCCAATTGTATAAATGTATTGACAATTGTCATAATTTGTGGTTTATGTGCAACCCGTTAGCCTATCGGAGATACTGCGGCTCTTGCCATCTTAACTGCAATCAGCCCTTTCAAGGTGGTGAAACTCGGAACGAAGATTGGTTCTTCCAACCTTCAAAAAGCCCAAAATTTGAGCAGAGGATTCAAGATGATAGCGCTGAAACAACGTATCCTCGTCAGTCACCTTGAAAGGGCTGGTCCTACAAACAGTGATCGCTGATTAAATGAAAAACACACATGGTAGCCTAACCTGTATGCTATTTATTTTGCCTTAATACTGCTTTCTATATGAGTACGACACTTTACCAGCAAATTCAGGAGTTTTACGATGCTTCCTCTAGTCTGTGGGAACAGATATGGGGTGAACATATGCATCACGGTTATTACGGTGTCGATGGTAAGCAAAAAAAAGACCGTCGGAGGGCGCAAATTGATTTAATTGAAGAACTCCTTAAGTGGTCCGGGGTATATTCAGAGGATGCGGAGAGTTTACCTTCTGCCTCTATCTTGGCGTCTCCGCATCAGACTGAACAAATTCATCCATCTCGGTACGAAAATATTCTTGATGTGGGTTGTGGGATTGGTGGTAGTTCTCTATACTTAGCAGAAAAATTTCATGCTAGAGCAACGGGAATTACTTTGAGTCCAGTACAAGCCGCTCGAGCCAAGGAACGCGCCCAAGAGTTGGGATTGAGTTCAAGCACTCATTTTCAAGTGGCAGATGCTCAAGCAATGCCTTTTACTGACAACTCTTTTGACTTGGTTTGGTCATTAGAAAGTGGTGAGCATATGCCAAATAAAATCCAATTTATACAGGAATGTTTGCGGGTGCTTAAACCTGGTGGAACGTTCATTATGGTAACTTGGTGTCATCGACCGATTGAGAATTTACCACTAACGGTAGATGAACAAAAGCACTTGCATGATATCTATCGAGTGTACTGTTTGCCTTACGTTATTTCTTTGCCGGAGTATGAAGTGATCGCCCGTCAACTTGGATTGCAAAACATTCGTACTGCCGATTGGTCAAAAGCTGTTGCACCTTTTTGGGATGTAGTGATTGATTCAGCGATTACTCCTCAAGCAATTTGGGGTTTATTGTGTTCTGGTTGGAGTACGATTCAAGGGGCATTGTCTTTGGGCTTGATGCGTCGGGGTTACGAGAGCGGGTTGGTTCGATTTGGATTGTTGTGTGGAAATAAGTAAACGAAGTATACAGAGAGGAGAGGATGAGTCAAGTTTCGCAGGGTGGATTTCAGAGTAGTTGGCTTTATGCTTTGTGGAAGTTTTCCCGTCCGCACACGATTATTGGAACGAGTTTGAGTGTTGTGGGGTTGTATTTAATTGCAATTTCCCTACTCCCCTCTACGCCACTTGCTTCAACGGGAACCTCTGCAACACAGTGGTTACCTTACTCCCCATTCTCTCTTTTAGGAGCATGGATCGCCTGTTTATGTGGCAATATTTATATAGTGGGGCTGAATCAATTAGAAGATGTAGCAATTGATAAGATTAATAAGCCTCATTTGCCGCTCGCTTCAGGAGAGTTTTCTTGCCAACAAGGGCAATTGATCGTGATCACAACTGGTGTTCTGGCACTTGTTCTTGCATTGCTGCTAGGACCTTTTTTATTTGGGATGGTTGGTATTAGTTTGGCAATTGGCACAGCTTATTCTTTACCGCCAATTCGCCTGAAGCGATTTCCTTTTTGGGCAGCACTGTGTATTTTTTCTGTACGTGGGGCAATTGTGAATTTAGGGTTGTTTTTGCACTTTAGTTGGGTTTTACACGAAAACCAATCGATTCCGTTTGCCGTCTGGGTGCTGACATTGTTTGTTTTAGTATTTACGTTTGCAATCGCGATTTTCAAAGATGTCCCAGATATGGAAGGGGATCTTTTATACAATATCAAAACTTTTACCCTCCAACTCGGTAAGCAAACAGTTTTTAATCTCGCTCTTGGAGTGTTAACTGTCTGTTATCTAGGGATGATTTTGGTTGGTACGCTTGGGCTAACTGAGGTAAACTCTATTTTCCTTGCGATCACTCATTTGGTTGTATTAGCCGGGATGTGGTGGCAAAGTAGGAAAGTTGACTTGCAAGATAAAAGCGCGATCGTCAATTTTTATCAATTCATCTGGAAACTCTTTTTCCTCGAATATCTGATTTTTCCCACAGCCTGCCTTTTGAGCTAAGAACATGAGTTAGGAGGCAGGACGGTTCTCTTGAGCGATAATTTATCTAGCACCAACCCACATATAGTAGTCCTAAATCATTCGTGAACAATAAGGTTTCCGACTTCTTAAAAAAGTCAGGAATCTGAACAGGCGTGATTTTCACTCCCTCAAGTAGGATTACTATAGCGGCTCTTTAAAAGAATACATATAGCAGTCCTAAATCAGTTGTGAAATTATCTCTATTTCCTTTACAAGCGCGTGCAAGAGCGCGGGCAGTCGCGTCAACGGGAGAAACTAATATAACATCTAAGGAGTTAAGAAGTTATGCTTTCTATTAAAATTTATTTGCTAATAACACAAAATAATCCTGAGTTTCAGATACTAAACGATGTACATTTTGGTAATATTTTAGCAATCGCTACAGTCATTTCTAGTATTGCAATCCTTATTTATTTTGCCTGGAAAACTTTGAGAACATCCAACTCTTTTCAGAAAGGAGTGACTCTTTATCAGCAAGAAGATTACAAAGGTGCTGAAGCCGTTTTTCGTCAAGTCATTTCTTTCAACTCTACTAATGATATGGTTCACTTGTTGTTAGGAGATGCTTTAAGGCAGCAAGGTAAATTAGAAGAAGCGATGCAACAATTTCAAGAAGTGATTCGCCGTGCACCAAAAAAGGTTGATGCTTATTTGCGCCTGTCAAGTGTGCTGATGCAGCAAGAACAGAAAGAGGAAGCAATTGTTACTCTGCAACAAGCTTCAGACTTATTCCAAAAACAGCGGCAACCCCAAAAAGCCGAACAAATTCAGCAGTTATTAAGTAGGTTGACGCAAAAAAACCGAGGCTAGGAAATTATTCATCTGCGCCGCTAGTTCGGTCAATTTTTCCTTTGAACATGTGTCTAAAGACATGACAGAGATACTTGTATCAGTGAAGCTCAGTACCTTCTTTGCGGAGTAGGTAGCGATCGCTGATGAGTTTCATTGCAACTCGCCCAATCTCACTCTTGAGTTCTTTCGATTAAAGGCTGAATGACAATACCCTCCATCATGCAATCCGGGCTAAGAACACTGTCGGCATTATTGAATTGAGATATTCTTTCCCAGTCGTAGCCTATTCGTTTTTAAATTATTTTATACTTTTTTTGTAATCAATCCTCGGTATTTTTACTAGAAGGAGATCATCAGGATTTGTATTACAAAAGTTACAGAAGCAATCATCACAGCACAGTTCCAGCAGACACCGCTACAGCCAAGAAAAGGGAGATACCCCGAGAGAATGCCGATAGGATAGAGACAGCACTAACCAGCGATAGATGCCCTTGCAAGATCTCAGACATACAATAGCCCTAACGAGTACCCCTCTCCCAAACTTAGGAGAGGGGCTGCGGGAAGAGGGCGAGATTGTATGGGATACAACTGAGAACTGCTATAGACATACGTGTTGTAGTTTCACTCATTTGCCAAACCGTTAATCACTTTTATTTATCAATTTGAAAATAAAAAATATTTGCATCTATCAAACAGAGTCTTTATAGTGAAGTTACCTACGTAGCACACAAAAGTCTGGAAGTTTGGGGGAGGGTGCAGATTGAACATTCTAGAGTTCTCGCTAATAGTGGGGTTTGGCTCTTTTTGTGCTGGATTTTTAGGAGCGCTCACAGGGTTAGGCGGTGGAGTGGTGATTGTTCCCTTTCTAACTGTGTTGTGCGGCGTGGATATTAAATACGCAATTGGTGCTTCCTTAGTATCTGTGATTGCTACATCTAGTGGAGCCGCATCTGCTTATGTTAAGGAAGGTTATACAAATTTGCGGCTAGGGATGTTTCTAGAAGTGGCGACAACGTTTGGCGCGATCGTCGGAGCAATTGTGGCAGGGTGGGTATCTACTGGAGTGCTTGCTGTCATTGCTGGGATTGCTTTAATCTTCTCGGCATATTTATCCCACAAACCTTCACTTGAATATGCAGAAAATTTGCCACTAGATCCTCTGGCAACGCGGCTCAAGTTGAGTGGCACTTACCCAACTCCAATGGGAGAGCAGTGTTATAACGTGGTTGGTGTTCCGTGGGGATTTGGACTGATGTTTGTGGCGGGCATACTTTCAGGATTGCTGGGTATTGGTTCTGGAGCGCTCAAAGTGCTAGCAATGGATCAATTAATGCATATCCCATTTAAGGTTTCGACCACTACTAGCAATTTTATGATTGGGGTGACAGCAGCAGCTAGCGCTGGGATATACCTTAATAGAGGTTATATTGATCCCGGATTGGCAATGCCAGTTATGTTAGGAGTACTATTTGGTGCGTTGTTAGGGACAAAGGTACTTGTTAAAGCTAAGGTGAAGCTTCTGAGAAATATTTTTAGCCTCGTCATCTTAGTGCTTGGGCTGGAAATGATTTATAAAGGGTTCACTGGGAGGCTTTAGGGATGGTGCATCAATATACATTTTCAGAGCGGCGATTTGAGCAGTTTATCGGCAACCTGTTAAGAGTTGGAGTTTTCCTGGCTAGCATGCTGGTACTAATTGGTGGCATTTTTTACCTGATAAACCACGGTGGTGAGACGGTCAATTACCAGTTTTTTCGGGGAGAATCAACAGAGTTTCGCTCTCTACCAGAAGTTGCAACATCTGTTCTGTTAGGTCGTCGCCGTGGCTTGATTCAACTGGGATTACTGCTCCTGATTGCTACTCCAGTTATGAGGGTGGCTTGTTCTCTCTTAGCTTTTGTACGACAGCAAGATTACACCTACGCGATTATCACCCTGATTGTCCTGTTTGGGCTGGGATACAGTCTATTTAGTATTTAGCTGTCAACTATCAGCGTAAGAGTTATATTTAGGTCTAGAAGTATACATTTTTACCGCTCATAGCTAACTGCTAATTGCTCACCATTTTTAGATAAATTGATTGTGACATATGGAAATTTCAAATAAATCAGAATACGCACTTCTTGCTTTAATCGCACTGGCAAACAGCTATCCCAGTGGCGAATCGATGCAAATCAAACAAATTGCAGCATTACAAAATATACCGAATCGTTATTTAGATGAACTGCTGGCGACTTTAAGGCGCGGAGGTTTAATTAAAAGCATACGCGGAGCTAAAGGTGGATATGTTTTAGCACGAGAGCCGGAAAAGATTACGGTGCTAGATACTGTGAACTGTATAGAAGGGATAGACACTGATGTATCAAGTACGGGTA
This sequence comes from Rhizonema sp. PD38, assembly GCA_029379285.1. Taxonomy (GTDB): domain Bacteria; phylum Cyanobacteriota; class Cyanobacteriia; order Cyanobacteriales; family Nostocaceae; genus Rhizonema. Next base: position 10,474 of record JAQYWP010000034.1, on the reverse strand, counting down.
AAAATACCACTCAAAAAACGTTAGAAATTAAAGTAATTGAGGAAACTTGGCTCGAAGCATGTGAAGCGGCTCAAGGAGTTTGGCAAAAGTATACACTACAAGACCTTTGTGAACTCCGAGCATCTCGACGGCAGATGGAATTGATGTACTACATCTAAATATTTTAAGAGGGGCGTAGAGGTCTGAGAAAATATATTGAGATGTCTCAGTAGCTAACACCGTGCATCCTAGTCCTTCTTCCTCTCACCTACCCCTCGCCAATAAAACTATTTTGGTGACACGTTCGGTAGGGCAGTCCAGTCAATTTACAGAACTTCTCACCTCATCAGGCGCAACTGTGATTGAAATGCCAACATTAGAAATTGGTCCGCCTTCGAGTTGGGACGCTTTGGATCATGCGATCGCTCATCTATCTGATTTTCACTGGTTAATTCTCACGAGCAGTAACGGCATAGACTATTTCTTTGAACGCCTGCTTGCACAAGGAAAGGATGCTCGTACTTTAACGAAAATTAAAATAGCTGTTGTTGGTGAGAAAACAGCCCAAAGTTTGAAAGAACACTCTCTCCAAGCAGACTTTATTCCCCCAGACTTTGTCGCCGACTCGCTAGTGGCAAACTTTCCTGAGGAATTAACAGGTAAAAAGGTGTTATTTCCTAGAGTGGAAAGTGGCGGACGGGAAGTTTTGCTGCAAGAATTCACTGCTAAAGGAGCAGAAGTGGTGGAGGTAGCTGCGTACCAATCTTATTGTCCCAGTACCATCCCCCCAACGGCCGAGTTAGCACTTCAAAGTGGAATAGTGGACGTAGTTACCTTTGCTAGTTCCAAAACAGTACAATTTTTCTATCAAATAATAAAAAGGGTATTTTCTGAAAACTCTGAAGACACTGAGTCATTGATCGCAAATTTCTTAGAAGGAGTTTGTATCGCTTCCATTGGTCCTCAAACCTCTAAAACTTGTCGTTCCGTATTTGGTCGTGTAGATTTGGAAGCTGAGGAATATACTTTAGAAGGATTGACTCAAGTATTGATTAAATGGTGTGTGGGGGAGGACAAGGGAAAGAACGAAGAATAATCAATCCGCGCTGACTCTAAGGGCGGGTTTTGTCAGATGTTGTGAATGCTATGATGTTGTTTCGATGAAACCCGCCCCTACGCGCTGACTCATGACTCCTAACTCCTGACTTCTCATGTCCCGCATTATCGGCTTAACTGGAGGGATTGCTACAGGCAAAACGACTGTTGCCAATTATTTGGCTAGTGCGTACAATTTGCCAATTTTGGATGCAGATCTTTATGCTAGGGATGCTGTCTCTAAAGATTCCCACATTCTTCAAGTGATCGCTCAACGTTACGGTGAACGAATTTTACTTGCGGATGGCAACCTCAACCGCCAGCAACTGAGTGAGATTATCTTTAATAGTCTTGAGGAACGCAACTGGATAGATGGGTTGATTCATCCTTACGTGCGCGATCGCTTTCTCAATGCAATTGCCGCCTCACCTTCACAACGATTAGTGTTAGTCATCCCTTTACTATTTGAAGCGGGCATGACTGACTTAGTCACAGAAATTTGGGTTGTACGTTGTTCCCCAGAACAGCAAATGCAAAGATTAATACATCGTAATCATTTAACCAGAGAACAAGCAGAAGTTAGAATCAAGAGTCAGTTACCTATCGAAGAGAAAGCATCTCTTGCTGAGATTGTGTTAAATAATACGTCTACTCTGGAAGCACTGCTGAAACAGGTAGATGTTGCCTTATCTCATTTCCGCCCACCTACTTAGTTGGGCTTGCTGGGTGTTAGTAGGAACGATGTCTCTTGAAGTTGATATAGTTCTATAATTTGAGGAAAATAGGCGAAGCAAAGAAGTGAGGAACAGCAATGCTTGACTTAGCCAAAATCCAATTCATTGCTCAATCCTACTCTCCTCAGGAACTCTTTGCTGCGTTAGTTTGGCAGCGTCAATTTAATGAGTTTGATGGCAAAGAAGTGATTACTGACCTTTCCAACCACACGGATTTATGGGCAAGCTTTCTGTTCACAAAACCAATCTTTGCGCCGGACGAAAACGGTCTCAGCTTTGGTGGTGTGGTCGATACACTCCTTGCAATGGCAAACTATCGTCCTATGCCTGAAACCAGCATCATTCATTTCATTGCCTATCCTGCCGATACGCTGTACATCCTTACAGAAAACCAAGACACAAAGGTGTCTCAGCTTTTAGACTTAGGCAAAAAGTGGCGTGCTGATTCGGTAGAGGTGAGTGATGGCACGAATGAGGACTACGGTTGGCGGCTGAAGCGCCGACTGAGAAGTCAATTGGAAGGGACCTTATGGGGTAAGGACGTTCAGCAGGACTCTGATGCAGTGATTGTTTCTTATTGGTGGGATTAAGAGCGGTTCATATATTATTCATAACCTACATAGTATTGCCGTAGTGATGTACTAAATTCTGAATTCTTTCTTGATCGTTTCACGTTGCGTAGACTAAAACTGGCACACGTTTAAAAGCAGGAGTGCCGGAACGGGGATCAATCTTAGTGGAAACGATCGCATTGACTTCGGGATAGAACATCAACGCTGCACCTTCCCTGATTGAACCATAGATAACTTCGACGTTTTCCATCTTCCCTACACTCCCTTGGACGGTAACACGTTCATGCTCTTTAATATCAGCACTTTCCGCATCCGACTCATTCATCAGTATGCAGTTTCGGTGTGGCATTCCTCGAAACTTGTCTCCTTCCTTGTAGACTACAGTGTTATGCTGAGAATAACTGCGTCCGGTTCCTAAAGCGAGGACAACTCCTTTTGTAGCAAAAGGCACATTGAAGTCTTCTATTGAAGGAAGCGTTAGCTGGGGCAGGGGAGTCACGAATATTGAAGCTTTACCAGACTTAGTTGGAAACTTTGGCTGGTGAAAAATTCGGTTAGAAATAGTAAACTCCTCTTTTGTCTCGTCAATTGTTGCCATCTGTTCAAAACCGGGGATGGTTTGAGCAATGAGTTGCCGGATATACTTCGTGTCTTGGAGTTTACGCCAGTTAACAGGAAAATCACCATGAATACGATGGGCAATTTCTGTCAAGAATTCCACTTCGGAGATCAATTCTGCATCCTCCTGCTTTAAGTGCGTATCGCCTTCGTCATTCAGCCGCACAAAATTATTTCCAGACTCGGTGGTTGTCTTGTGAGGATTCTCGAACCTTGCAAAGACAGGAATAATAATGGTGTTTTGTTGAGCGAGTCCGTGAAAATGCCCAAGATTTGGTTTTGTGGAAATGTAAAAAATTGTTTCAATTTTAGACAAAGCTCTGCTCGCTTGTGTTAAGTCTGGGTTGGCAGCATACAAGTTTCCCCCTAAACAAATAAGGGTATCAATTTTCCCCTGATCAGCAGCTTCGATGAGTGCGCGGGTATCATAACCCGGTACGCGGCTCAGAGGTCGCTGTAGGAGTTTTTCGAGGGCTAGGCGGATCTCTTCTTTGAGCCTAATTGTCACCCCCATTGAACCAAAGCCTTGAACATTGGAATGTCCCCGAATCGGCATGGTTCCAGATCCAACTTTACCTGCATTACCTGTTAAGAGTGCTGTGTTGGCGATGCTGAAAATATTGTCCACTCCATTTTCTTGCTGAGTGACTCCCATTGCCCAAGCAAAGACAACTCTTTGAGACTGACCGATCATGCAAGCCGCTTGGTCAATAAACTCTTTAGACACACCGCAAACCTCTGTAATCTTCTCCCAAGAGGTAGCTTGAGCGTGTGCGATCGCCGCCTCCCATCCCTGAGTATGTTCCTTTATGTAAGAGTATTGAACCATGTCCTGTTCTATTAAGGACTTTTGAATACCAACAAACAGCGCGACATCGCTGCCCGGTATCGGTTGGAGGTAAAGTGAGGAAATCTCAGAACCCGTGAGCAAAGATTTGATTGGATAGGCAGGAGAAGCAAACTTGACTAACCCAACTTCTACCATCGGGTTGACGACGATGACTTTACCACCCCTTTCACGCAATTGAATTAGTTCATTCATCAAGCGTGGGTGATTGGCAGGAGCGTTGGAACCTATCAGTACAACACAGTCAGATTGTTTCAAATCCTCCAAACTTACCATAGAAGTTCCAGAGCCGAACATTTCTTTGAGACCAACAGTGGAAGCCGCATGGCACAAATCGGAACAATCAGCCAGATTATTGGAACCGAGGGCGCGAATCAGTAATTGCAATAAATAAGCTGCTTCATTGGAAGAACGACCTGAACTATAGGAAGCTATACATTCGGGAGATTTGCTGAATGAGGCTTCGGCAATTTGATAAATCTCTTCCCATGAAATTCTTTCATAATGCGATTTTCCTGCCCTAAGAATGACTGGGAAACTCAAGCGACCCAATTTATCAGCCTGTTGAGAAGTCAGTTTCTTCAGCTCATCTAAACTATGCTTAGCAAAAAAGTGAATCGGTACTGGTTCAAGTAGTTCGGAGGCGATCGCCTCAACACTCTTAGCGCAGCGTTGTAAAATTTCGCCGTCCTCGTTTCTAAATCCTCCATTCTGTCCTCCCGTTCCCCAAGCACAGGAAAGACAGGCACTCTTGTGAAACAGTGTTTTCCACAGCAACAGCCCTTCAGGAGTCAGCGTTTTTTCTGCCCAATAGCTAACTATCGGCATTCCCCCGCCCATGCTTGGTTTGTGAGAGTCGCTATTGGGTTGGGAATCTTTTCTTATATCCTTAACCATCACTACCTCGTCTGTTTTTATTATCAAAATGGAGTAAAAACTTGAACTTTTTATACAATTAATATAGCAACTCAAGCTACCCGACTTCTTAAAGAAGTCGGGTATCTAGTTTATTACGAATGATTGATGATGGCTCGCTATAAATACTAATGCTGGTTCTTTAACCGTAGTCTCCCAAATACCTTGGGGGGGAAGGCATCAGGCAAGGGGTTTTAATCAACCGCATTTTTACACAAAATTGGTACTCAGATCTTGCACCTGGAAATTTTAAGCACACGCGGCGTGGAACCTCTTTTTGATATCGTCTGCAATACTGATGTGCATAAAACGTTGCAGTCTTGCTACTTTGACTCGTATTTAGTAGCCTTCCTCGTCAAAGATTGCAATTAGTAAAATTTCATTAGCAGTGGTAATGCTTACAATATTTTGGTAGTGCCGTGAACGGGAGAATGTTCTAATGGAAATTACTTCGCTATTAAGTATCGGTATAAAGCTTTTATGTGCAAATAAAATAATTTTTTCATCTGTTTCCATGATAAGTCCTGGTCCATTTCCTACTTTAATTGTGTGAATGCTAGATATTAAACTCTCTAGTCCCTCATATCTTTTAAAATACGAAATAGTAGGAGTATTAACACTACCTTTTTTTAATCCTAATGCAAACATATCTCCTTTATAAGTATTGAGAAATAAAGTTTGAGAGCTATTGTATACGAACTGCAAATCATCTGGTTCAAAGTTCTTATAATTTACTTCAGAAAATAAACTATTTAAATTAACCTCTTCCTTTCCAATATCGGTAACAATCCAATTTTCCTTCTCAAAATTATTTGTTGATTCAGATTCTTCTTCTGGAAGGCTAGATCTAATGCTTTTAAACAAATTTGGGGAAACTGTTGTGCTATAGTTAACAATATCAAACTCAAGCCAAGCAGTTCGTAAAGACCATTCTGAACTATATTTCTCTTTATGAGAACTATTACTTGCCAATCCAAAATCATCAAGAAATGAAAACCATCCTTCAGAACCGCATGAAGCATTTACTGTCCCGTACTTAGCTGTAGTATGAACACATTTTGCATCAAGACGCTTTTGAGCTTTGCCAATTGGTTCAACATTTTCTTGTTCCCAATTTAAGTCGAGATGATAAAGCCCTTTGTTTGTTCCAATATACGCTCGACCATTGTAGATGTTCAAATCAAGCAGAATATCTGCTTCTATTTCAAGATCCCATTCAACAGGTTCCACGAATTTTTCGTCAACACAGATCGGAGTTGATTCAAGTATCTGGATGGCTTTACGAAATTCTGCCTTTTTAGTGTCATTGTGCGAATTATAATAAGATTTACTGTCTTCAATCCAATCGTTTCTAAAAAACAGTAAAGTAGGCACATCAAGTAAGGCTTTGTCTTCTTCTAGTTTGTTTACAATATACTTCATATCATAAACACGTACCGAACGATTCTCTGTAATTGCAATCAGCCGTCCCATATATAAGAATGCGTCCTCAAAACGTCCGGGGAATCTTAGTGACACGAATTTCATATCTTTAGTTTCTGGATTTTCCGTCCAAACTCCTTCGTAACAGAGATTGTGTCAACAAACAAAAACAAGCACGGGCAGTTAAACTTTATAAGCAGATCGGCTTCTATTTCATTGAACAATATAACGATGCCCCCTGTAACGTCTTCATGGAAAAGATACTGTCTTGAAAATATAAAGTAATGCTTTTAAAAATGCTGAGCTAACTGTTGCACAAAAACTGTATGTTCCGTTGAAGCCAAACCTTGTTGTAGGACCTCTAAAACTTTAATCATATTTCCTGCTAGTAGTTCATTTACCGCTAACCACAAGCCTGGAAACACCTGACTGACTTTTAATCACACCATATACATCTGTGTGTAATAGTACATACTTGCTATTCTGCAAACTAAACCAGTTGATTTGATTCTCCAAAATCTGCCAGACGATGTACTATTGAACACCATTGCGCCAATAGGCACGTTTTTTGTCGTGCAAGTCTTTGGCTGCACTGCTAGCTGCTACCTCTGCTACCAACTCTGGTGCGCCTTCAATGTAGTCATCGCCACTAATACTTGCTTGTCCTCCCAATTTTTCATCAATTAACAGTACAACATCAGGCTGTGGTTCATTATCTAAATCAAGACGCACTGTCGTATTATCGGCTAACTCCACTCCTGGAGTGGAAACTTTGTAATTCCCCAACCAGATAATCAAGTCTCCATGAGGTTGTCCATGACTTCTGAAGCGTAATGGCGATGCCAAATAAACGACTCCTTCTATTAGTTCAGCTTTTTTAATATGCGGCATTGCTATATAACGACGTTCAAATTCGTGGCGGGTGAGGCGATGTCTGAGGACAAGCCGCTAAGAGCGTCTACGCCACTTTCTAACGGGGGAATGCGATTGCTTTTGTTTGGGTCATATTCCACAGAAGCAGTCCATGGGCGCAGTCCTTAACGCGGCTGACATTATAGCTTAATCTAGCATAGCACCGCCAAATTAGCATTTTATGAATTCTTTCAAACCTGCACCTACACGAATGTTGTAGTCTATATATAGCGAAAACTACTACAAAAATGTGCGCAATTGCGCACAAATTCTTCCCCTCTATGAAGCTAAAACTCAAGATGCTCTTTGTTCAGGAGAATATCAGGAGGTAAAAGTTCGTAGTAATTGGAGCAATGCCGATTTCCCGCTACCCCAATAGTCCTTCTCAAACGGCTTCTCCGCCGACGACGACATCTCGTAACCTTAAGCTAGGGCCACCACAACCTACAGGTAAGCCGTTTTGTCCACCTTTACCACAACCACCGGACTCATCCCAATAAAAGTCATTGCCGATCGCTTCAATATCGGCTAGGGTTTGAAAAACATTACCCGAGAGCGTGACATCTTTAACAGGTTCGGCAATTTTGCCATTCCTAATCATCCATGCTTCCCCAGCACTGAAAGTGAACATTTCTCCGTTGGTCATTCCACCCAACCAGTTACGGGCATAAACGCCTTCTTTGATATCGCTAAATAAGTCCTCAACAGGAGTTTCCCCGCGTTCTATCCAGGTATTGGTCATCCGGACAATCGGAGCATAGTGATAATTAAGACACCGTGCATTGCCCGTTGGTGCTTCCGCCAATTTACCTGCGGTTTCACGAGAATGCAGGCGTCCAACTAAAGTCCCATCTTTAATCAGTTGTGTTGTGGTGGCTGGTGTGCCTTCATCATCGTAAAAATAGCTACCGCGATGTCCTAGAGGTGCGGCACCATCAAAAATTTGCAACTCTTTTGGACCAAAGCGACGACCAAGGGTCATGACTTCCAATACATCTGGGTTTTCGTAAGCCATGTCTGCTTCTGAAAGATGCCCAAAGGCTTCATGAACAAATAACCCCGAAAGAATAGGGTCAATCACAACAGTATAGGTATCACCTTTTACCGATGGGAGAGACAAGGCGGCCACTGCCCTTTGTGCGGCGCATTTGACTTGTTCATCCAAATCAGTTAAATCTTCGTAGGCTTTACGCGAACCAATGGTTTCTCTTCCTGTTTGCACGGTATCGCCGTTCCTGGCAGTGGCGGCAAAGCGCATTTCCATATCCACCCAAGATTGCTCGATCAGCGTCCCTTCACTGGTAGCAAGAATCACTCTTTGAGCGCTGTCACCATAGCGCACAGAGGTTGTTGTAATGCGATGATCGACACTTTTGAGTAGATCGGTGTAGCGATCGCACAATTCTTTTTTGACTGAGAGGGCAATTTTCCGGGGATTAGTACCTGTAAGTGGTAACTGGCAGATTGCTTGCACACTTGCTACCGAAGCTAATATGGTTTCTTCATCACCAACTATCCGCGCAGCGGCGATGGCTTCTTCAATGCGATCGCTAATTGTGGAAAGCTGGTTAAAGCTGCTTAACCCCCATCCTCCCTTATAACAAGCTCGAATATGTCCACCAATTGAGATACTTTCGCTGAGGCTTTCTACCTTGTCGCCGCGCAACAAGATATCAGTTTCTTCAGCTTCTTCAAGGCGAATCACCAAATAATCTACCCGTGATGAGTAACGGGAAATCAACTCAGAAAGTAAATTTTGTGTGTCTGCCAGTAAGTTCTGCATTTTTAGGAGTAATTGGTAAGATATTGGATATATGGTCGTCCTTTGTCATTGATCATTGGTTATTAGTTAAAGCAAGTCACTTCTAGGACAAAGGACAAATAACCGCCAACACCAATCAATCAACAACTTCAATATAGCAATCCTAATTTCAATTGCGAAAATCCAAAGCTTGAGAAACCTGGTTTTGTGTTAAACAACAAGGCTTTTAAAGGCTATAGAGCTTGGCATGAAAGGAACACTACGGGCATTGCCATATAGGAATTATTATGTGCCACTCTGGGGACAGACACTCACATGTATGCTGGAGCGTGGATCAACACTTTACAATTTACATTAAAAATTTTTTCCTGTTTCCCTGCATGAGAGTCAATGAGTAATGTTTTCAAAAATACAAAAAAAAATACCTCCCTACTTACCACCATTAGCGGTGGGTACTACTCTAGCTGTAGGAGCGGCAGCCGTCTTCCTTATTCTTTGTCTATTACTTAATCTGCACCGTTATTACAGTTTTTACGCTTCTTTTGATCAGGGTATTTTTAACCAAGTTTTTTGGAATAGCCTTCACGGTCGATTCTTTCAAAGTTCGCTTTCTTCGAGTCTTTCCACCAATGTTGCTCACTCCGCAGAGTTTCCCACAGTTTACTACCATCGACTCGGGCAACATTTTACTCCAGCTTTGTTGCTTTGGCTACCAATATACGCTTTGTTGCCTTCTGCCGCGACTTTGATTGTTTTACAGGTAACACTTGTTACGGCAGGGGGTTTGGTTTTGTACGTGCTGGCGCGGCAGTATTTAGAACCATTAAAATCAGCGTTTATTACTATTGGATTTTACAGTGCAAATGCTGTCATTGGTCCGACTTTAGCTAATTTTCATGATATCAGCCAGATCCCTCTGTTTCTGTTCGGATTGCTCCTGGCAATGGAAAAACGTTATTGGTGGTTGTTTTGGGTATTAGCAATTTTAACTTTGGCAGTACGAGAAGATGCTGGTGTAGAGTTATTTAGTGTCGGAGTTTACATGACTTTGAGCAAACGCTTTCCTCGTGCCGGACTTGCTGTTTGCACCGTCAGTTTTGGTTATATGTTGGTACTGACCAATTTAATCATGCCGCTGTTTTCTCAGGATATTTCTCGGCGGTTTATGATCGAGAATTTTGGTCAATATACAGATCACAAGGAAGCTTCTACTCTAGAAATTATTTGGGGAATCGTCAGTAATCCGAGAAGGTTATTGGTAGAACTAGTTTCGCCAGTAGATCGCAAAATCAGATATTTACTCGGTCAATGGTTGCCGTTGGCTTTTGTGCCAGCAATTTCTCCCGCATGTTGGATGTTAGCAGGCTTTCCCTTGTTGCAAATATTTTTAGCTCAAGGAGACGGAGAACTGGCAATTACAATTCGCTATGCTTTAACTATAGTTCCAGGACTATTTTATGGGGCAATTCTCTGGTGGTCTCATCATCCTCAATCATTTAAACTCTTATTTCGCCGCTTTTGGGTGGGTTGCATTTGTCTTTCTCTGTTTTTTAGCTTCACATCCAACCCAAATCGGACTTTTTACTTTATAATGCCCGACTCGTTCAAGCCTTGGGTG
>JAQYWP010000398.1 GCA_029379285.1 Rhizonema sp. PD38 | reverse complement strand
GCGTGGTGGGGTTCAGTGTTTACGGAAATTACGGTTAATTAACCGGACATGATATCAGTCCTTAACGTACATTCTGGTTCGGTTGCTACTCGCACGCGATTCGATTTTGGAGTAAATATTTAGGTCGGGTTTTGGTCGATAGCGTTAGCGAAGCGTTAGCGAAGCGGTAGCGAGTCTTCTCCCAAGGGGAGACGCTACGCGAACGAGCGTCAGCGTTAGCGACGGAGGAGCGTCGGAACGAGCGCTACTCGCTGCTGCCAAAGGCAGATCACATTAAAACGGAGAGCCTAAATGTTCAATCTAAACATCATCACCTAACCGCATTTTACGTCAACTACTTCTACTGGACCGACTCTCTAGTGCGTATTTCAAACTTGCTATATCTTATATAAGACTGCCTATATAAGATAAATCATGCCAATAATTCGTATCCTTCATGTAGCAGGGTCTCCATCCAGTGATTTTTACTGTGAATTATCACGCAATTACGCCCTAAGCACCCTGATAGCTGCGGCAGATCCATCGCGCTATGAATTTCTGGTTGCATACATAACGCCTGATCGCCAGTGGCGATTTCCTTCCTCTCTCAGTCCTGAAGATATTGCTGCCGCTAAACCGCTTTCTTTGTTAGAGGCACTACAGTTTATAACAGCGCAAAACATTGATCTTATGTTGCCACAAATGTTTTGTATCCCTGGAATGACTGAGTACCGCGCACTATTTGACCTGCTTGAGATCCCTTACATAGGCAATACTCCGGATCTCATGGCAATAACGGCCCACAAAGGTAAAACCAAAGCAATTGTCGCAGCAGCAGGTGTCAAAGTTCCTTCTGGAGAACTGCTCCGCAAAGGAGACGTTCCGACAATTACACCTCCAGCAGTCATCAAACCCGCAAATGCCGACAACTCTTTAGGAGTAACCTTAGTCAAAGAAGCTGCTGACTATGAAGCTGCCCTGAAGAAAGCATTTGAGTTTTCAGATGAGGTACTCGTAGAAACATTCATTGAAGCCGGTCGAGAAGTCAGATGCGGTGTCATTGTCAAAGATGGGGAACTCATCGGTTTACCTATGGAAGAGTATCAAATAGACCCCCACGACAGACCGATCCGCAGCTATACTGACAAATTCAAGATACCCATTGAGGGCGACGTGAATTTAACTTCTAAAAATTATGTCCCAGGTTGGGTTGTAGATATTAATGACCCAATCACCCAAAAGGTTCACGAAGTGGTGAAGAAGTGTCATGTGGCTTTGGGTTGTCGCCATTATAGTTTATTTGACTTCCGGATCGACACACAGGGACAACCTTGGTTCTTAGAAGCTGGGTTGTATTGTACTTTTGACAAGAACGCGGTGATTTCCTATACGGCGAACGCAGCGGGAATTCCTTTAGATGAGCTATTTATGATGGCCGTCAATCAAGCGTTGGGCAAGTCATAACGGAGTTACAGTACATCAAGTACGTGGAATCACCACAACATACTACCAACTAGTCCTTGCTTCATTGGCGAGCGCAACTCTCAACTGATAGAACCTTGATTCTGGGCGTAATGTACCTACAAAACGCTTGGAACTGGGTGCTATTCCACCTTAGAGAAACACGGTAAAAGTCATCTACTTGATGTTTTTTAATACTATATATTATATTCGATTTAAGAGCGAGAAGGCATTCTATTCTAGTAGAGCAAAGAATTGTTATAATTATGCCGATCCGGGGAAGAGCAGGTGGAAATCCAGATTGAGTAAAGTATCAATTTACTGTATAAAGGGACAAGCCATTAGCTCAAAAAATTCCGATAAGAATTAGTGAATCAATGTTTAAGCAACTCTAGGAAAAAGACAATTATCGGGAATGTTGCAAGCAAGCGATCGCAGAAAAGTTGAAGCGCGATTCTCAATCTTCGTAAGATACAATAGGTGGTAGTTGTGCTGCCAAATTTATTTCTTCTAGCTGCTATGTTTGAATGCGAGCGCACACATATTCATCCTTTTAAAAAAGAAGCATGTAAACCTACTTAGCTGCAACATCTCGACTTACAACTTAGTAACCTCACCTGCGGAATGTGGGTTGTAATAACAATTCGTTAGGGCGAGGAAAGCACCGAAAGCCTCTGCCAAAGATTTTAGAGAACACTTCATTGATTTTCGTGCTGCTGGATGGACTGTAAGCTTCTAAGCAGGTTCTCGTATTGTCATGGAGTACTCTTGGCAAGTTTTTCAGTGTTTACTGTACTAGATTGGCAACCGAATCTTCACTAATTACGTCAGTTGTGAGAGCAAGTATTCTTCTACTAATCGCTATAGACTGCTGAAGCAGTTGCTGTGGCGTTCATAGAGGGACTTGTCACCAATAACAATCTGCTTGCCTTTAAAATTGAGGGTAAGCTCTATTTCGTGACTGATAACTCTGCTGACACCTGTGACAATAACAATTTTATGACTTATGCACTATACAAATTGAATATCTTGTGTATCTAACGGATAATGGTTGTTTCCGACTTGTAAGGGCTTTCAGCCGAGAACCCCTAAGGCGGACGGGAAAACTCTCATTCGTGGAAAAATCAAAAGTTGAGGCGCTAAAAATGCATAAAGCATATCAGACATATTCTGTCAATGCGTAAGTTTTAAAATTTGAGAAAGGGAGTAAAAAATAGGACATAAAATAATTTTTCGTTCCTTTCAGGATTTTTGCTTCAACTTCTGTAATTATTTACTGAGGAGAAATTAATTTTTTTTACTTATGAGTACCCTATTCAGTCCAAAAATTCGCCTGATATTAGGTTTGACAACTTTATTGCTTGTCATTTTACTACATAATCCCTCAAAAACTCAACAGAGTATCTCACAATATCCGGATGCAGAAAATTTATCGTTGAATTCTACTCAAAATCAACAGCAAACCACATTTGTCTCAAGTCATGAGAATGCTTTTGTTGCTGGGGAAATATCTAATAAAAATAATACAAAGCAAAAGACTTCTTCCTCAGAAAAAGATTTAGCCTCAGATTCAAAAGCATATCAAGTCATTGATGAAGCTCAAAAATATAAGTTTAGCGTTCAACCTCATCAGGTTCTCTCTCCTGGAAAATTGCCAGCCGTTGACATCGATTTCAATCAAGGAGATTTGTTAACAGTTCTCTCCAATACTAGAAAATACTTCCAAGATTATGCTTCGGCAGATCCAGATATTTCTCGTACAGGGGTGCTTGGTACTGAAGGAGTGACGGTACAAGATGTTACACGTACCTTGGATTTTATGATTGCTGTGTTGCAGGAAGATATTGCCAAAAATCAGCCTACTCGTTTACAAGATCCATTATTTATTAATAGTCATTTCCGAGTGATAAAATGGTCTGGTCATTATCTCAAACATCCTGAGAAAAAACAATTAAGGATTACAAAGTACGCTGTATTCACCCACTCTGGCTCGCACACAAAAACATCTACTTTTGATACACCAATATATAGTTTAAAAGATAATTCCAATCAAGATAAATTTTACACAAAGTATACTAAGCAAGATGTTTTGTCAGGTATTTACGAACCAGGGGGAAAAGAACATGGTAAAGTCGATACTCTGGTTTATCTAAGCCGAAAAGGTTTAGAAGCCGCGCTCATGGAGGGTACAATATTAGTTAATATGACAGATGGAACGAAAGTATTTTTTAATGTGGATCGAAACAATGAAATGTCTTACGTTCGGGGAGTTTCCGCTGCCGCACAAAAGCGTTACTGGTATTTCCGACAAGTTGATGCCATCAAAGGTTATGGATATAAAATAGATGCAAAAATTTCCATTGCCCCAGGTGTGACTTTTGCAGGAGACGTCCTCAATATTGGTTTAGGTAAAATCATTGTTCTCGAATATCTTAAAGATGGTAGCAAACACATGCACCTGGGAGTGATTGCAGATACAGGCGGAGCATTTTTACCCAATCTCCATCAACTCGATTTCTTAGCAGGTATTTTTCAAAGTGAACAAGATTTTGAGCAGCACAGCAAGCAACTCCCTGACTATGCAACAGCATATATCCTCGTGAAAAAATAAACTTTTGCTCTACTGATTGTGGTAGACGGGAAAAATTCCGTTCTACCATTTTTTTGATACAAAACGCTATTTACAGTGATAATTACAAGCTACGAGCGCTGGCTCCAACCGCACACTTCATTGTGAACGATCGCATGACTATTCAAGTGCGAAGCACCCACAGCTTGATAGCCCGCAACGCCGGGTTAATAATTAGATAAGATATCAATACCATAAAGTGAAAGCCTATGACTAACAAAAAGGTTGCGCTAGTTACAGGAGCATCATCCGGGTTTGGGCAGTTAACTGCTCACTTACTGGCTCAAAAGGGATATCTTGTCTTCGGCACCAGTCGAAAGGAATATTCAGCTACTGAAGGGGTAGAAATGCTTCTTTTAGATGTTAAATCCTCTTCGTCAGTGCAATCGTGCATAAAACAGTTGCTCGCACGGACTAACCGCGTTGATTTGCTCGTCAATAATGCCGGACAAATACATGCCAGCATGCTTGAGGAAACTTCTTTAGAACAAGCCAAAGATATTTTTGAAACAAACTTTTGGGGTGTTGTCCGTCTCACCAATGCCGTTTTGCCAACGATGAGACAGCAGCGTAGCGGTCATATTATCAATATGAGTTCAGTAGCCGGATTGATAGGTGCACCCGGTCAAGGTTTTTACTCAGCTAGTAAATTTGCACTCGAAGGTTATAGCGAAGCACTAAGTGTGGAACTAGACCCGTTCAATATTAAAGTATCTTTAATTGAACCTGGTTATTTCAAGACCAACTTCAACCAGGCGATGTTACAACCCACCTCCACTTATGGTGATTACGACACTGTACGTGATGTGATTCGCTCATCAGTTAGTCAGGCAATTGCACACGGTGACAATCCTGAAAAAGTTGCACAGATGATTGTTTCTGTAGCACTTCGCTCCGAGGCGCGATTACGCTATCGTGTTGGCCATGAGGCGCAATGGTTGCCTCGTCTAAAAGCGATGCTACCAGATAAGCTATTTCGATTTGGTGCGCGCAAGCGGTTGAACCTGCCATAAACCACAACCAAAATTTAAGTTTTGAGCAACCGTCTCCAAGTGGCTGTTTAGCATCAAATGAGATTTCAACCGATAACCATTCAGGGATAGTGTTCTGTTTTAGCCCACCCACAAAGCACCCAGAACTGTCACATACTAACGAAACGGGTGTATTTAGTACAGAAGAACTAGTTAGGAGTAAATTTTACTACTGCTAAATGAGAATTAGTACTGTTAAGGCTGATGTAAAGATGTTAAGCCAAAAAATAAAAAATACATCAGATCCCAACCTATATTCAGCAGGTTAGCTCGATTTTATCCGCAAATTACAGCGATCGCCTATCCTAAACAATGATCGCAAGCTCTCACCTATTCATGAGCGAAAATTGCCGCCATATTTTTCAGTCTTACTTGAACGGACAACCGTCTTCGTAAAGCTCGCGCGCTCTTGTAAGCGAATCCCGGCAGATGAGCGCTTCCGATAAAAGCGGCTTAAACCGACCAGATACACGGTGGTAAAGGCAACCTTTCAAATCAGCTTAGTACCCATGACTTGGGTCGATTTGAAGAGGAGCCGGATGAAGGGTAAACTTTCATGTCCGGTTCTGAAGCCAACCATGAGAGGTGACTTCCATGCTTAGGTTAACGGAGAGTCAATCTTGTTAGTGCAGAAAAACATCAATATGTAAAGAAGTATGAAGTTCCTGTAGAATCAACTAATAACTAACGTATAACCAATAAGAGCGCAAAGCTTTCCGGACAGAATATAGATGTCCGGAAAACTTTGCACAATGTAAAGCTGTGTTTATTCACGCCAACTTACTTAAATGCGTGAACTTATAGGGAATTAAATTTCCTTTTTCAGGGTTTAGCCTCTATCAAATCAATACGGTTTAGTTAAGGTTGAGCTGTAGAAGTTTTCAGCTGTGTAGAGATGCTTCCTACAGCGCATCTCTACATTGGCTGGCAGTAGATAAATTATTTTAACTGAACCGTATTGCTCTATCAAATCCGAGTATTAAAGCTGATCAAATGTCAGCTTCAAACTACTTTGATTAAAACAGGAGAGGTAAATGATCGTTTTTGATTCCAGTAGCTTAAGAAATATTAGCCATGCTCTTAATGCTGCTTCTGTAATCAGCGTTAGCACTCAAAATCAATTGAGCTTGAGTCGAAGTAAGGGGACAATAGAACTACTAAATAACTTAGGAACGCTTTCACAAAAGCCCTCAGGTACGAAGCGCACTCTCATAGCCCAAACTAGCACAGACAATAGTGCGTGCGGCTCTGGGCAATCACGAGACAAAAACACCTGGCCATTCGCCTGCGACAGTATTTGGAATGTACCGATTGGAGCGAATGCGAATTACGTTGATGCCTATATCGGCTCACCAGGTGTCGGAGTTGACACCGAGTGGTACATCACAACCCAAGACAGCGACCCTGCTGTACCAACCTACATGCCTCCTACTTTTGGTCCAGGTCGCTGCTCTGGCACCATACCCCAGCAGCAAGCACAGTGGCATTCGGAAGCAAGTCAGCTGCTGAACGTTCCTGAAGACCTCATCATTTCAGATGCAACTACTACATATACTCCAAACGGCTCCTCGGCGTTCCTAAAGCCGGATGGCAGAACCCTCGTGTCATTCACCACCACCACCCGTTGTCAGCAGGGTGGTCCGCTCTACGGTGATTGGTTTGGACAGGAGGATATCTACGGTGATGGTATCAATGGTGGACATGGCGGCTCTGGGATGTCAAGCATTGGCGGTAGTATTCGCCTAGGTGAATTGATCAACGACGATCCCATCCATCACGCACTCAAGATTGATATCTCGGGCAAGTGGCTGTATTACGATCCTTCGTCGCCAACTCCAGGTCATCGCTGGCCAGCCCCTCTTGCTGATGCATCAGCATCAACTCAATACCAGGGATCTAATCCGGCGCTCGTTATGGGTTCGTTGGTAGCAATTCCACCGAATGTCACCGCTCAGAGTCTGGGACTGACATCCATTGCTGGTCAAAAGATATTTCAGGCAATGCAAGACTACGGTGCTTATATCGTTGATAATTCAGGTTGGGACTATAATTACCTCTGCGTTGAGCATAACGCCCAGGTTGAGTACTCGACAGTCAATGGAGTTGATTTGTCCAATGATGCAGCACTCCAAGCCGACTTCACCAAGATCATTGCTGCGGTGAAGGTTGTGGACAACAACGGAGCGAACAGCATTGGTGAAGGTGGTACACCACGCCAACCTTTACCACCACCGATTGGAAATTAAAAGCGAAGGCAGCAGATATTAGGACTGAAAAGTATGCACGAATCTCTGACCCTTTAGGGCAACAGGTACACTTATGTTGCCGGATTTCTAGCGCTTGATTAGCCCAACATCAGCGGGAAGGCACTTGGTAGTTTACAAAAGCAAAAGGGGCAGACATCGTTCATTCAGGTGTCGGTCCCTTCTGTGTCTCTATTATTGACAAGCCC
>JAQYWP010000397.1 GCA_029379285.1 Rhizonema sp. PD38 | reverse complement strand
TTTTTGTACAATATAAGGATTTTTGAATACTATGATAAACCATGCACAAGTTTAGCAGTTTTGTGTGATTCAAATCCCGATTGGCGACCAAATAATTATACTTTAGAATCGTATGGCACTAAACATAATTTTGAATTTAGTACAGTCAAACTTCTAGATTTTCAAAATAAATGGGCAGACTTAGAGCAGAGCGAAAACCCGTTTGCAACTGTTGTGATGGCGCACTTAAAAACTCAAGAAACTATTCAGAAAGCTAGGGAGCGTAAAAACTGGAAATTTAGCTTAATTCGCCGACTCTATCAAGTCAACTGGCCCGAAAGTGACATTCGCAATTTGTATCGATTCATAGATTGGGTTATGCTTTTACCATCAGAGTTAGAAAGAGAATTTTGGCAAGAGTTAAAACAATTTGAACAGGAGCGGAAAATGAGTTACATTACTACAGGTGAACGCATTGGTTACGAACGGGGTAGAGAGGAAGGTAGAGAAGAAGGTAAGAGGCTTATCCTACGGCAACTACAAAAACGAGCGGGAGAGTTAAACGAAGAAACTTGGGTGTCGGTGCAATCTCTGAGTACTAATCAGTTAGAGGAACTTGGTGAAGCGTTGCTAGATTTCAGGGGAATTGAGGATTTGGTTCACTGGCTAGAAGTTAATCGAGCAGAGTAGTTGGTTGGTTCGCGTATGGGGCGAATACAGTATTGAGCCGAAATATGACCAAAAACCTGCAAGAAAACTTGAAAAGGCTTGATTTTTCGTTGTAAATAGAGGTTTTTTGGTTCTAATGTTGTCGCAAATTTTCAAAGATACACAGGATAAGCTTTTTCAGACCATCTTGCAGGAAATTACTCCCCTTGCTGAGTGTAAGATTACCTATCTCCTGGATCTTCGCTCCTTGACGTGGGCAGGTGCTTCAAGTTGGCAAAGCCGCTTAATGCACTGCCCTTGTCTATTGCGGTTTTTTTTATCGGTATTCATAAGTGAGGGAAGGGAATAAACCAAACTTGACATTCGACTATTGAAGACGATGTGCCATGTATAAAATGAAAGTATACTACCTTGCTTCCTCACATTGAATTTGCTATCTCTTTCTCAAACACACCAAGCGCCCGAACCACTGCTTGATCCATGTCATAGTACTTGTAATCTGCAAGCCTTCCAGCAAACAGTACCGTACCGTTGAGTTTATCTATTTCTTTCTGATAAAGATCCAGAAGCTCGCGGTTCTTCTCATTGAGGATGGGGTAATAAGGGTCATTTTTCCCTGGTATATAAGCTTGGGGATATTCCATCACCAAAGTGGTTTTGGGTGAAGTTTGTCCTGACAGGTATTTCTGTTCGGTAATGCGGGTGATGTCGTAGTCGTTAGGGTAGTTGACTGTTCCTACCT
The DNA here is from genome assembly GCA_029379285.1 of Rhizonema sp. PD38. Lineage (GTDB taxonomy): Bacteria > Cyanobacteriota > Cyanobacteriia > Cyanobacteriales > Nostocaceae > Rhizonema. Next base: position 6,164 of record JAQYWP010000397.1, on the reverse strand, counting down.
CTTGATAACACTCTTGATCCAAAGTGTCGAATTGGAATCGCAGGCTGCGGTAGGGTAATTCACCATACATGTAATCGAAGAAGGTATCAATCGGCCCGGTGCAGAGTATCCGGTTAAACGTAACGTCATTCATTACCTCTCGATAATCTGTATTGAGCAGTACCTTAATATTGGGGTGAGCCAACATTTTGCGGAACATTTCGGTATAGCCAAGCTTGGGCATTGCTTGGTAGGGGTCTTGAAAATAACGGTTGTCGCGGCTGATGTAAACTGGAACACGTCCGGTGACTCCCCGATCCAGTTCCTCTGGTTTCACACCCCACTGCTTCATCGTGTAATGGAGGAAAATATTGTTATAAATGTAATCAGCTAGAAAGGTGAGATCGCCACTCGCACTCTCACGCAGTTTCAAAATGGGTACCTTGACCCCAAAGCCGAAGTTTTCTAGAAGTAGATTTTCTAGCTTTTCTGCATATTTTGGCGGGAAGAGGGCGTAGAGGGAATTGATATTGAAGGGGATAGGAACTTTTTTACCTTCGACAACTCCCAACACATGGTGATGGTAATATCTCCACTCAGTAAATTGGGAGAGATAATCCCAAACTTTTTTAGATTTGGTGTGGAAGATGTGAGGACCGTATTTGTGAACCAGGATGCCATGCTCGTTGTAGTAGTCGTAGGCATTGCCACCGATGTGATCCCGTTTCTCTACAATCAGTACTCTTTGCCCAAGCTCATTAGCAACTCGCTCAGCGATGACGCAGGCAGAATATCCAGCGCCTATAATTAACCAATCAAATTTCATGTGATTTCACTTCTCTTGATAATAAAAGGTACACTTGCTCTAGATTGCTTATGTAATTCTCCTGTTTATAAAGAACAAGTATAATACCAACACTTTAATTGCCGCTTCTCAAAATATCTGACTTTAATAATGTGAAATATGCTTGTTAATTAAATTATATTCAAACAATCATTCCAGTAATAGTTTTATCTCGCTTACAAATTTATCTATTGGATCTTGGGGAATTACTTCTCGCACACTCACATATGCCTCTTTACCAATTTCATACCATGATTCTCTTCTTTGCCAAGCTCTCTCCATTGCATCATCCAGACACTCCGCTTGAGGTGCCATTGCCACAAAACCATTAATATTATCCTCGACTAATTCTGTATTTCCTCCAACGTCAGTAACAATGCAGAACCTACCACACAGCATTGCTTCTACAACTGATAGAGGCAAGCCTTCATACCTAGAAGGCAAAACTAGGGCATGATGGTCAGCCCAGATAGCTTCAACATTATCTACATAACCACCGAATTTTACATTGTCTAACTTCCATAAATCTTTTAAGCGTTTCAAGGTGTTTCCCTGATAACCATCGCCAAAAAGAGTGACCTCAATCGGTCTGCTTTTCCACTTTTGGGAGCGGAGTACCTCGAACAGTATGTCTTGCCCTTTACTATCAGGGTCTAAGCGACCTACACACGCTAACTTCAATACACCTTCATCTTTAGGCCACGATGGAGCCACGTTATAAGATACGTTGTATGGATTTCTAACAATCTTGGCATTATTAAGTTCTATTGCTAGCTGCTTTACTGTAAGTTCCAAATTCCTTGGAGACACAAAAAAACATCTTTCTGCACTTTGGTAACCCTTTGCTGCTTTTACTGCCATTTCATCAGTTGGCCAATATTTTTCCGCAGCAGCGTGAACAATAAGAGCATAGGGAATATTTCTTCTCAAGCAGGCTTCCATCCAACCTTTATCCTCATAACTATATCCTAGAGAAATCACGACAAAATCCGGAGCAAATTTATTCAACCAGTCTAAGAATAATTTATATTTAAAAACTTTAAAAGCTAACTTACCAATGAGATTGCTGTCATACCATCTGCGGACAAGGCAACAATTCAAACGCTCAATTTCCTGAATTTTTTTGTGAGGTGGCTTCCAACCTTTAACGTTTGCACCAATAGTAAAACCTTGAGTAGCCATTTTGATAGCACTTTGGGACCATAATTCCTCACAACCAGCCCACCGTGTCGTATCATTAGTAGAAACAAAAGCAATCTTTTTCATACCCAAAATCTTTTGATTGATAAAATTAGTTAATAACTTCGTTTTTTTGAAGAATATTAATTTTCGTCAAACATTAAGACGACAGACAGAGCAAGGTGATGTTAAGTAGTTTTCGTCGCTTTTAGTAAATAATCACGCTTAAACTCGCCCAAGAATTTCCTGATTTTAAGGAGCTTTCTATTTTTACTATTGTTCCTCAGTTGAAATATTTTTCTCACAATGATATTACTTCTGGCAGCGGATCCAGGAACCCAGACATGTATATGTAAATGCTTATCATAAAGTAGTATGCTCCACCAATCAGTTAAACTATAATTTGGTGCTAGTTCATAGAAAGAATTTTCAGTTAGATTTTCATAAAATATAAAAGCTCCAAAGATTTCAGCTTCCTGACGAGAAGGATTTAGCACAAGTTCTTTTAGTAAAATTTCAGCTGTCTTTATCAACAGTTCTGTTGGACATTCTTGCTGACTCAGATTAGTTGTGATTTGCTCTGCAAACTCTATAGCAGCGCCTTGCATGACATATAGCCCCCAATTAATCGCTTCTTCGTTTTTTGCAGAATGAAGTATGGGAATATACTGAGCACCACATTGATCGTAGCCTTTAGTACTGCCATGATCTGCTGCAAAGAAAAGCTCCAACAAGCATTTATACTGCCAGAGATAATGGTCTTTATACAGATTGTCAGCATCATCAAAATAAGCTAATAAGCTATCATTTTTAAATGGTTTAAGCCGATGGGGAAGAGCAAAGTAAATACCGCAAACGCCAGATTCAGGATAGAAACCAGCAATGCTCAGTAATTTGCTAAAAGAGCATTGTGTACGTCCACTCCAGCCAACGTCCACGTAACCAAAGGGAACTCCATCGTCTAACCCTTCCTGACGGAAATAGCCGATCACTTTCTCGCGATAGCTAGCAGCAGTTGAGATGATAAGTTCAGTAACCTCTTTTTCAGTGAAAATCTGCCTTAGTAAATCACGTTCGTGCGGCTTAAGATCAAGATCCCATTTTGCCGCAGGAAAATCATAGCGACTCAAGACTTCTTTAATTTGCTCAGGTGAGATGCTAACTCGGTTACAGATGGAATGAATAGATACAAATTCAGTGACATGCTGAGTACCAAACAAGATCCAGAAAAGCTCAAATTCACCTATCTCTTGAAAAGCAGGCAGATGCCACGCTTGCCGAGAACCATATAAGTAGCGGCATTCAATTGTGTATCCCCATTTTTGGCAGATAACTTGAGCAATTTTTTGCAATATCTGCCCATCTCTGGCGACAAAGTACAGTCTTTGAATTCCTCTTTTTTGTGCTTCTACTAAGCACCAGTGAACGAAACCGAACAACATCGGAGCGATCGCACTTGCTGTGGTGTCCCAAATAACTTGTTTATCCGGACTCGTTTCTTGAGACTGCAAACGAGTAAGTCTGCTAGCACCAGCAAGTAAGGATCTAAACTTTAGGGGAAGCTGAGTGGCGTCAGCGATTTTGCCTTCGTAGCAATTGAGGTGGGCTTGAGTAAATGGTTCCACCCTCACCCTCTGTTTTTTCGCCATTTTCACATCAGAGTGGAAGTTGTCTCCAATATGGGTTAATTGGGAAGCTTTGACTGACTCTTGCCCCAGACAATGTGGAAATAATTTACCATTTCCCTTGCTCATTCCGATTTCGGATGAGACATACAAACTGCTGCCCGGTGTCCAGACATTATTTTCTTTGAGGAAAGTCCGAATCGTTTCCTCAGATAAATACATATCTGACATGTATATCAGCCGCTCATTTGCTTTCTGTAGTGCTTGTATTCTTTTTTGAATAGCGGGTACTGGACGCAGAGAAGCCAACTCTAATGCAATTTCTTTATGTATAGCTTGTTGGGCTTGAGTTGTTGACCAACCCAATAAATGAGCTAATTGCTGGTAGATTTGTTCTACGTTCGCTTCTCCGGTTTTGGAGACTTCTCTGGCTAAACTTTCTGCTTTGATTCGCATGTGCTGCCAATTATCTGCTGATATGTCGATTAGTTTTTGTTGGTTTAATTGTTCTCCCAATACCCAAAACAAATCGCTTGGTTTTGCCCAAACCCTAACTAAGCATGTCTCAAATACATCGAATGAGTAAACTTTTCTAACCATAATTTGCCTCAGCCTTAATTTTAAAAATTTAGTTATTAATTTTCTGACGTTTAACAGTCGCTTACTCTAACCAAACAAGGTGCTTATAGAGCTTTCTGTATGGATACGGAAAATTGCTTCGCCAAGAAAATCGGCAATAGAGATTACAGTTAGTTGTGGAAAGTGCTTTTTCTTTGGAATTGGAATGGTATTTGTGACGATGACTTCTTCTAGACAACCACTCCCTAGTCGTTCAATTGCAGGTGAAGATAAAACCGCGTGAGTTGCACAAGCATAAACTTGTTGTGCACCTTCGTGACGGAGTAACTTGGCAGCTTGAGTAATAGTACCTGCAGTATCAATCATGTCATCGACGAGAATAGCTGTCTTACCACGCACATCACCAATTACATTCATGACTTCAGCACAGTTATGTGCTTGGCGACGTTTATCGACAATAGCAAGTGGTGCATCGTTGAGTTTCTTAGCAAATCCCCGTGCCCGTGCGACTCCTCCAACATCAGGAGAGACTACAACAATGTTAGAAAGGTGTTTATTTCTAATGTAATCCAGAAGAACAGGAGAACCGTAGATATGATCCAGTGGGATGTCGAAAAAGCCTTGAACCTGAGCTGAGTGTAGATCTACTGCGAGTACTCGATCAGCTCCTGCCTCTGCAATTAGATTTGCGACTAGTTTAGCTGTAATTGATTCACGTCCGGCAACTTTGCGATCTGCCCTAGCATAGCCGTAGTAGGGTAACACTGCTGTGATTTGCCTTGCCGAAGCCCGGCGGCAGGCATCGATCATAATCATCAGCTCCATTAGGCAATCGTTAATTGGGTAGCAAGTAGGCTGAATCAGATAAACATCGCCACCTCGGATGGATTCTTGAATTTGGACATAAATCTCACCATCAGCAAACTGTTTGCGAATTGTGGGAGTCAGATTGATGCTGAGATAATGAGCAATATCTTGAGCTAGTGCAACATGAGCCGAACCAGAGATGAGGTAAAAGCGATCGCTCCCGGCAATGTTTGGGATAGTGGATGGAAGGGGTGGATTTGCTCCGCAAATCATACGATAATATCCTTAAATATTTTTATGCTTCTACTTAAAGCTGTAATAGTTCGGCTATAATTAGTTGCGATTGGCAATTTATTTCCAGTCAGTACCCTGATTGTTCACCTACATTACTAATGCTTGTTCTGATTGATTTACATACTCATAAAGTGGAAGATTTTGATAGATTTGGATATGCCTCTCCATAAATACAGCCTTAGAAAACTTATCTTCTAAATCCCTTCTTGCCTGCTGACCCATTGCTTCCAAATCTGTAGATAATAAAGCTTGGCGTAGGGCTTGATTTAATGCCTGTTGGTTAGTAGGCTCAACTAGGATGCCGTTACGTCCAGTTTTTATCATCTCTGGAACACCCCCTGTAGAAAAACCAATGACTGGAGTAAATGCTGCCATTGCTTCCATAACAGTTAATGGCAGGTTATCAGCAAGGGTACAGAAAAGCATAAGGTCTACAGCCGAGTAAACTTGAGCTAGGAAGTTAGGGTCTTTTATATAACCCATCTCTTTGAACTCAACTCCTCCTAATGCCTGTTTCAACTCGTCGTTGCAATGTCCTACAACTAGAACAAATGGGGATAAATCGCGCACACTTTGAAGGGCTGTAATTGCATACTTCACGCCCTTACGGGGATCATCAAGGGAGTATGATGCTGCAATGACAACTACTTTGCGGTTTTGTGGAATACCTAAACTAATTTTTATATTTGCTTTTTTAACAGAGGGAAAAGGTTGTAAATCAAGACCATTCGGGATAACTACAGGTGTAATTTTGAATTTGAGAGCTTTTTGAGACTCCTGAAGCATCCAGTGGCTGGGAAATATGTAGCGGATATTGAATTGTCCAGCAACCCATCGTTTGATTGCCTGAACTTCTT
>JAQYWP010000396.1 GCA_029379285.1 Rhizonema sp. PD38 | reverse complement strand
ACCTACTACCATCCCGAAGGACGCAAAGCTGTTTTTCTTGGTGATTTAGTAGACAGAGGACCACGTATCCTAGATACAGTTAAACTTGTGCAAAACATGATTGCAGCAGGTACAGCTATTTGTATTCCTGGTAATCATGAAAACAAATTGTTGCGGAAATTACGAGGTAAAAATGTCAAAGTCAATCATGGCTTAGAGCAAACCTTAGCAGAAATTGAGGCGTTACCAGAAGAAGTCCGCAAACCCTTCACTAAAGAACTGTGTGAGTTTTTGGATTCCCTTGTAAGTCACTACGTTCTCGATGCAGGGCGGCTTGTTGTTGCCCATGCAGGCTTGAGGCAGGAAATGCAGGGACGTGGTTCTGCTGCTGTCCGGGAGTTTGCTTTGTATGGTGAAACCACTGGAGAAATTGATGAATTTGGGTTACCCGTTCGTTACAACTGGGCAGCAGAGTACCGGAGTGAAGCAATGGTTGTCTACGGACACACACCCGTTTTAGAAGCAGAGTGGTTAAATAATACAATTGACATTGATACAGGCTGCGTATTTGGGGGTAAACTAACTGCTCTGCGTTATCCAGAGAAAGAATTAGTAAGCGTTCCTGTAGCCCGGACTTACTACGAACCTGTCAGACCGATTTCGGAAGTGGGGAATCAAGAATCGGGCCTCGGGAAGACTGCACAGCAGGAACACGACGATGTGCTGAATATTGAAGATGTACTTGGTAGGCGCATGATCAACACCCGTCTTTTGCAGAATATCAAAATACGGGAAGAGAATGCTATAGCTGCCCTAGAGGTGATGAGCCGTTTTGCTGCCAACCCGAAATGGCTAATTTACTTACCACCTACCATGTCTCCGGTGGAAACATCTCAAGCAACAGGATATCTGGAACATCCAGCGCAAGCCTTTGCCTACTACCAGAACCAAGGAATGACTGAAGTTGTGTGTGAACAAAAGCACATGGGCTCACGGACTGTGGTTGTTGTGTGCCGAGATGAAATGGTTGCCAAACAACGATTTGGTGTGGTGGATGAGGGTATCGGTATCTGCTACACACGCACAGGAAGGCGCTTTTTTGACGATTCAAAACTAGAGGTAGAATTCTTAGCGCGGGTTAATGCTGCCCTTTCACAAAGTGGTTTTTGGGAAACATTTAATACCGACTGGGTTTGTCTGGACTGCGAACTCATGCCTTGGTCAGTAAAGGCGCAGGGGTTACTACAGAAACAATATGCAGCTGTTGGAATAGCGTCACGCGTTGCCCTTGGGGATGCTGTGAGTGTGTTACAACAAGCACATGAGCGTGGAGTCGAGGTAAGCAACCAATTGAGTCAATATAAGCAACGTGCAGATATGGCACAGAAATACGTCAGTGCTTACCGACAGTATTGTTGGTCAGTAGGTGATATCTCTGACCTCAAACTTGCTCCTTTCCACATTCTGGCAACAGAGAAAAGTGTCCATACTGATAAAGACCATCGCTGGCACATGGAGCAGGTTGCAAAATTTGCTCAGTGCGCTCCAGAGTTACTGCTAGCAACGACATATAAGGTGATAGATTTGACTGACCCTAGCAGTCAAGCAGAAGGAATTCGTTGGTGGGAAGAACTCACAAATGTGGGGGGTGAAGGTATGGTCGTTAAGCCGATGCAATTTCTTGTTAAAGGCGATCGCCGGATTGTCCTGCCTGCTGTTAAGTGTCGGGGACGGGAATATCTGCGAATTATTTACGGTCCCGAATATTCAACGCCTGAGAATTTGCAACGTCTACGTCAACGGGGACTATCTGTCAAACGGTCTTTGGCAATACGAGAGTTTGCTTTGGGTGTTGAGGCTTTGGAGCGATTTGTTGCTCATGTTCCACTGCGTCGTGTGCATGAGTGTGTTTTTGGTATTTTGGCGATGGAGAGCGAACCTGTAGATCCAAGATTGTGAAAAGTTTTGTAACCACTAGCTTATTTTTCACCCATCGAAAATTTTTGCTCAAAAATCAAAGAATTTTTACGCTCACAAGCTACTCGCAAGATTTTGCCCGATAGCGATACCACCACATCACAAAACCAGTAACAAATAAAATTAATGGTGCCAGTCCCACAAAGACGTAGAGTATACGTGTTGATAAGCCGCCGAAAGTACTAAAATGCAATAGTATAATAGATTCTGCACCTTCAGCGCCCCACGAGAAATCATTACGAGTATACTCTAGCATTACTTCACCTAAGATAACCGTACGTCGATACTTGAAATAGGACAAAGCTGCTGCGTTAGTTCCTAAACCTATTAACACCCCCAAAGGGCCAAAAGCAAGTCCAATTGTATTCATAACTGTTTCCGTAAAAGCAACGCCTGCAAAATCTACAAATAGGAATTGACCGCAAACCTTGATCAATTCTATAGTTAATTTTTCAGTTTTATCTTTGTCTATCTTAGCCCATCATGCTTTCCCTCAAGCGAAAGAGCCACGTGACTTCAAGCCAATATCGTTGCGGCTGGAGGATATAAGCGACCTGAACGCCAAGTTGCCTCCAGGTGATTATGCGATGAACATCATCGCCTATTGCACCAATTACTCTATCCACCGTCCAGGGCAAGGCGTGCCCTATACCCTTGCTCCGGCAGAGGGAACGAAAATAAAGGCGATCGCCAATCTCACCTTACAGGGTGAATTTGCACATGTGGATCGGGGAACGTTGCAAAACATCAGTTCCACCATCCAAACAGGGCTTCCGCTTTCCGAGTGGCGTCCAGAATACAAGACAGTCGCGCACCAGCTTATCCCTGACTTTGAAGGTGATTTGCGCGGCGATCTCATTGACGAATATCGCGGGGAATATGAGCGGGTGCGTCATACGATTCCTGTCAGTTTACCGAATTTTGATACGGCTGTTTCTAAGCTTCCTTTAGGCAAGCAACTGCTTACCATTAAGAAAGCGCGTGCGGTATTAACCGATCGCTCCATCTCGGCGCAAGAAGTGGGCGACCGTCTCTATCAGGCTACAGGTGACGGCACACCGCAGACCCTGACTCCCTCCCATCCTAAGCTATCGCCATGGGTCAAGGTAAAAGAAAACGTGATGGCGCGCGCCACGGTTATCAACGGACGCGCTGGAGATGGAAGCTCAGGCATTAATCGCCTTGAGTTCCGCATCCTTGGAAGAAAGCAGGGCAATAAGGAGCTTGCAAACAAGCAACCTGTTAAACTGGCAGGGGCAGCACTTAAACTGCCTGAAACTCTTCCTGAAACGCCGATTCCGGTATTCCGTCCAGTGTTGATTGAAGGAGGAGCCGGGGCAGCCACTGTCGCAGAGAGCTTAACTATTGGAGAAATCCTGTACGGTGCAGCCGCTGTCGGAACAGGCATCGGAGTGGGTCTTATCGTTGGCAGCCTCATTCTCTACGGTGTAGAGTATGCCGTTCAAGCTCTTACTGTCACACCAGAGATAGAGAAAGAGAAAGAGAATAACAAGAAGTGCTTACCATGCAAGCCTGTCCCTTTTGGAGGTTTAGCTTATGAGTATCATAGTACAGCGAATGGAAATAAGCCCCATAATGAAATGTTGGAACACACGCATCACTTCAAAATGAATCAAAGTCCTCCTAGTCGTGGCTGTATATGCAGTTGGAACAGAAATTTTATCAATCCAACACCTGGCTTTTCACCGTTACCAGGTGCTGTTCCAGTTGAGCCTGCATCAGGTGGAGGCGTAGCTTCATGACATACCTTGTTTACATATAGCAGTCCTAGAAGATTTGTGATAAGTTGTGTGTTGCGTTAAACACAACTTATCACACGCTATTTAAAGTGGCAGCATTTATAACTCTCGGTTCGCCCATTTTTTAGAGTTTAGGAAATTGCCAAAAAATTGGAAAATCTATATTTTATAAGAGCCGGAATTATTTGAGCCGCCAAGCGTCAAATTAGCACCTCAATCTTAAAATCCGCCTTTTAGGTGATCACGTCACCTCTATGTGAATGTTGTGTTTTTTGCGAAGTTGAAAACCCTGATTAAATCTTTCGGCTTTTCCCTAACTCAAAATAAAATGAGCGAACCGGGAATTATAATCTGTAGAATTAAGAATAAAAAAAATTAGATATCATATTCACCAATAGTATTAGAATGATATGAAATACAAAAGCGGAATAGAAGTTGAAGAAGGCGATATTGTTCTTTTTGAACGTTCTGGAGGTAATTATGAACAAGGCGTCGTCGTACAAATTATCCAACCAAATAGCGAAGCTGCCAAAGATTGGTCTCTCTCTGAAGGAGGAATATTAGTGAAGGGAGGAGGATTGAATCTATCAATTACTAAATCCTTTGAAGATGATGAAGAGGTGGTATTTGTTCGTCGAGTATACGAAACGCCCCTCTAGGGCTTGCTTCAGGAAACGAAATTTAAAGCACGCTAAGGGGAAGACGGGTCAAGAGGGGGGCATGGTGCTTTCAAGGGTAGGTTTTTTTGAATCTCGAAAATAGTTGAGAAAATTCTTAAGTGTTTAACGTGCTTTGGTCGTTTCAGCATTTTTAAATCGGCTGAAATAGTCAAAAAATGACTAAATACAAAATACCTACCTTTGTAAGGGGGCATGGTGTGGGCGGTTTGTCTATGAATTCATGAATTGCAAGATAAAGCGCCCACACCTCGAACTTCGCCGCAACACCATGCCAACAGCTTACCGTATTTTATATTCCGTTTCCTGAAGCGAACCCTTTTTAGCCCATTCGTGCAGCCAAATGTCACTCATAAGTCGAAACTTAAACTATAAATTTTTTACTTCAATCGCAGTTGGAACAGTCATTGCTACTAAAGCATTGGAAAAAACGGGCGAAAAAGTAGGCTAAGTTTCGGAGTTTCGCTCCGATGATTGTTTTCCGAAAATGACATAAGGGACTTCCAATGAATAAATTATTCCAAAAAAACAAAAGTTAGCAGATGTAAAAGAATGATAATCATTACAATGAAGAGAAAAGGGGGTTGCCGACGGCAACCCCTTTTCTCCCCCTCAACTATGCATGAAAAGTCTATACACTTGTTGTCTGCCTTGAAGTGAAATAGTGTAGATTTAGTATACTTTGTAGCTTAATAAATACTGTTCTTCAAATCAAACCATTATGTTTTACTACAACATATATCAATAAACCAATTACCTAAATTTGGGAACATTTCATCGGTAGAATTGGTTAATCGCTCAATCTGCTTTTCAATTTGAGCCATAGCTTTTTTTGTAAGCTTAACCCCATTTTCATAGATTTCGTGTACTAGCTTAACTACTGGATGTTTACCGCTCCATTTCATAGTACGAGCAAAGTTTAAAGCCGTTTCTATTTCATCTAAAATGCTACCATTCCAATGATTTTCTAGTACTGCCCACGTCCTTTCTATAGGATTATATTTACTATGATAAGGAGGATAATAAGCTAAACGTATATTTACTTGATATTTGTGGGCAAATTCAACTATACGTTTCATGAATTGGGTGCGTCGTGAACTATTCTGTGGTCCATTATCTTGATTTAAAACTAGTGTTTGAATATGCGAAAACAGATGTTTTTCTTCTAACCAAAAATCCTCTAAAATATCTACAATAAAATCGCTTGTAACTTTCGATTCTGTGAAATATAAAAATAGCTCATCAAGCTCTGGAAGAAATATACCGTAAGGAACTACAGTTGTTTTCGGATTATAATCATGGTCGTCAGCTTTTGCCCCATCACGGCTTTTACCCCCTCGGTCAAATGAGCCAATCTTAACGCGAGCTTTTCCATCCATACTGAGACGTAAAACGCTCTTATCTTCATCTGCATCTTGATTTACTATATCTAATTGCTCAAAGATTGCATCAGTTTGTGGGATTTTTTTTGAGGTTGAACTTTCTTCACTCTTCTTAGTTTATAACCTAAATCATTTAATTTGACTCGAATCGTTTCTGAAGTAGGTAAGTTTTCATCACTGTAACTATACTTTTCTATTAATCGCTTTCTGACTTCGGCTGCACTGAGCCTGGTATATAGTCCAATACGGTTCAGTTAAGCCTCAAAGCGTTATAAACTAGGTAATGTTTCCGAGAATGGAAATCAAGTAAGGTGCATCTCAAAGAATTCTCATTGGTGTCTTCCAAGATACAAAGTACGGAGATATTCAGAGCAATAGAAGCAGCTATCCCTGCAACTTTAATTGAACAAGCGAGCCCGAACGGGCAAGCCCCCTTGGGGCATCGCTAAAACTAAAGTAGAAGAGGAACGTCATCGTTCTTTACCAGCACATCTGGTCATTTGTCTAATAATAGCAATGAGCCTGTGGTCAAGGGATTCAATGCGGGATGTGCTAAAAAATCTCATTGATGGTCTTTCAGAGGCATGGGTAAAAGTTGGTAAATATTGGCGGATTCCATGTAAATCAGCAATCGCCCAAGCCACGAGTTGTTCGTCGTGCCCTCCCCAAATTTTAGCGTTTACAATCACAAGAACTCCCCTTTTTTTAAGTTGGTTAACTGTGGAAATTCTCGACCAAATTTTACCTGAAAGGGTTCATAGAAACAATCCAAGGGTTGTGAAAAAGCCTGTATCAAAATTTCGCTCTAAAAAAGTTAAACACAGAGGCACTGGAACAATAACCAATCCTCCTGTGTTTATTGTTTCAAGCACTGCATAGCCTTAACTGAACCGTATTGTGCTATAAAGTCTCAAAAAGTCTTAGAGCTTGATGAGGAAAATCAGGAAGCGTATGATGATTTGATTGTTTCCATAGAAGCGAAAGAAGGAGCTTTAAATTTATTAATTGCAGTTTGCGATGATGCTGACTTTCGCGATCGCATTATCACTCAATATGAAACTGAACTACAACCCCAGTTTCGTCCCTATCGGGTGACACTAGCACGGGGTGAACCAAGTCTCAAAGCGGCTATCAACCAACTGATGGATAAAGAAGAATATCTCCGTCAGCGTCACCCAGCAGTGATGACAGTAACAGGTGCAGAGCAACTTTATTTTCTGAGATTAGGCGAGGATCGCTCCGAACAGGAAATTTTTTTTGGTTACTTACAGTGGACACGCGAAGGCTTACGCGAGTTTCCCTATGCAATTGTTTTATGGGTAACTAAGCAAATTTTGGTCAACTTGATTAAAAAAGCCCCAGATTTTTGGAGTTGGCGCAACGGTGTCTTCCGATTTGTGTCTAAAAAGACAATTACCGTTTCCTCTAGAGAACTGGAACCCATCCGCTTTGCCTTCAACGATGCGGAATTATGGAATGCTAATGATGACAACCCATATTTCTTGCCTGTAGAAGACTTAAAAGAGTTAATTCGGCAGACACAACAACAACGAGGAGCAAAAGACTCAAACTTGGTTACTTTATACTCTCGGATGGGAGATATTTATCGAAGAAGGCTAGACAGAGGTGAAGCACAGGACTACAAAACAGAACAAGCACTTGCTATTGAGTATTATCAAAAGGCGGTTGAACTACAAAAAGAACTAGGTTTGGATAGAGATTTAGCATTAAGTTTGAATAACCTGGCATACCTCTACTATTCTCAAGGACGTTACAGCGAAGCC
>JAQYWP010000395.1 GCA_029379285.1 Rhizonema sp. PD38 | reverse complement strand
TAGGGCATATGCCCTACCTCTAATTTAGGCAGCGTTTTTCCGCCACCACTCAATCGTATTCTTCAAACCTTGCTTGAAGTCTACTTGAGCAGTGAAACCAAAGGTGTGCTTTGCTCGTTCTGTATCTAAGCAACGTCGGGGTTGGCCGTTGGGCTGGTTGGTTTCCCAAACAATTTCGCCGTCAAACTCCATCAGTTCGCAAATGAGATTAATCAAGTTGCGGATAGAAATTTCCGAGCCAGTACCTAAATTTACGGGTTCGAGGTCATTGTAGAATTGAGTACCCATGACAATACCCCTTGCTGCGTCTTCAGAATACAAAAACTCCCGAGTGGGACTACCGTCACCCCAAACTGGAATTTTCTTTTCTCCCTTTATCTGAGCTTCCTGGACTTTGCGAATTAGCGCTGGGATGACGTGGGAACTTTTGGGGTCAAAATTGTCTTCTGGTCCGTACAAATTCACTGGTAACAAGTAAATGCCGTTAAAGCCATACTGCTGACGGTAAGCTTGTAGTTGAACTAAAAGAGCTTTTTTCGCTATTCCATAAGGAGCGTTAGTTTCCTCTGGGTAGCCATTCCACAAATCATCTTCTTTAAATGGGACTGGAGTAAATTTGGGATAGGCGCAGATGGTGCCAACGCAAACAAATTTTTCTACGACCGCTTGATAAGCTGCATGAATTAACTGAGTTCCCATCATCAAGTTGTCGTAGAATAACTCACCGGGTTTTTCGCGATTAAGACCGATACCACCGACATGAGCTGCTAGATGAATGACAATGTCTTGCTGATCGACTGCACGTTGACAATTTTCTAGAACGCGCAAATCACAGTCATGCGATCGCGTAACTGTAATTTTCTCCCGATCTGCTCCAGCTTTGCACAACTGGTCTATAACCTGACGCCCTAGGAAACCGGCTCCACCAGTGACGAGAATCCGTTTGTTTTTTAGTTCTAAAACGGTCATTCGATTTTGGATGTTGAATTTTGGATTTTGGATCGATCCCACGGTTTGTACCGGGGGTTCGAGATTTTGCATTTATTCCATAGATGACAGGGGCTTATATGTTGCATCATCAAGGAATTATCAAGCGTGTTTTTACTTTTTTTGGTATAAAAAGCACTCAGCGCTCTGCTTTCGTTAAAGAGATCCATTGCTGATACGCTTCGGTGCTTTGTTAAAAGTGGAGCACGCCCAGTTCTTGCCGAATCATGGCATTATCCTTCATCACCTTTGCCACTTTGCCATTTGGCGAAGTTAAACCCACTGCCTGCAAGTCAGCTTCTACCATTAAAGCCACCAATTGCTCAAATGTTACCGATGGTTTCCAATCCAATATTTCCTGCGCCTTGGTAGGATCGCCAATTAATAAGTCCACCTCAGCTGGACGGATATAACGCTCATCAAACTCCACATAATTTTGCCAATCGAGATTTACATAGTTAAAAGCTAGTTCCAAGAACTCGCGCACCGAATGGGTTTCGCCAGTCGCGATCACATAATCGTCTGGTGTTGATTGCTGGAGCATTTTCCACATTGCCCTGACGTAATCCTTGGCATAGCCCCAATCTCGCTTGGAATCAAGATTGCCCATGTAAAGTTTTTTCTGTTTACCAGCAAAAATTCGAGCAACCGCCATTGTAATTTTGCGTGTCACAAATGTTTCACCACGACGGGGCGATTCGTGGTTAAAAAGTATCCCATTACACGCAAACATACCGTAAGATTCGCGATAATTCACCGTTTGCCAATGTGCGTAAACTTTAGCACATGCATAAGGGCTGCGGGGATAAAACGGTGTTGTCTCCTTCTGTGGGACTTGTTGTACCAAACCATACATTTCTGAAGAACCTGCTTGGTAAAAGCGTACTTGAACGCCAGTACGATGCTGGTAGTCGCGGATTGCTTCCAACAGACGTAGAGTTCCCATTCCCACTGTATCTACCGTGTATTCAGGAGCATCGAAGCTTACCCGTACATGGGATTGAGCACCTAAGTTGTAAATCTCTTCAGGCTGAATTTCTTCTAATATACGGCGCAGTGTTGTTCCATCTGTCAAGTCACCATAATGAAGCAACAACCGCACCCCATCTTTGTGAGGGTCTTCGTAGATATGATCAATACGGTCTGTGTTAAAAGTGGAAGTCCTACGAATAACACCATGAACCTCATAACCTTGCTCTAGCAAAAATTCACTCAGATATGAACCATCTTGACCAGTAATACCAGTAATCAGCGCTCGCTTTTTTTGTGTCATGCTCAATTATCCCTTGTCGTTTCTGGATTAAATGTATACAGGCGACTTGGTACAAACTAGCAGCTAATTGCTCATTTGCCCAATGGGAAACCTACGAGTTTCAGTTGGATATCAGCTAATTATTATCAGTGAATATGCTGAATTAAGAGGATTTTTTCTGTAAGCTCCTACCCTCTTTACTCAGGATTTCTCACCTTTACTGTATAAATTTTATATCTTTACCAAAACTTTATATAATTGACTTTTTTTAAAGACTCAATCAAGCTTTGTTCTCATTCATAATTTGTTAGCCTGCGCTACAAACTCTCTTTGTTTTTCTCAGCAGGTTTATAAGGGAATTCCAAAAGTTAACTAGTTCAGGAGTGCTTGATGCTTCGGCTTTTGTGCGCTCATAACCCCAAGCGAGAATCCTTGTGATTGAAGTAAAACTCGCGTCCGTGAGTACTCGCTTCCATTGTCTGCCGGGGGAAGTATCCCCCCGGCGAGCTTTGCCGCAGACTTTACGTAAAGCTACAGCCCAAGCCCCCGAATTCATCCGTTGGGTTCTAAATAGCGAGAACGAATTACGCATTATTTTGGTCAGTAGTTTGTCTTCAAAACACACAACTGACCGATAACTATTCAATATGCGCCATTATTTTTGGGGATAACGACAACACCAATTGTTTTCACAATGATCCATAAATCTAGCCAAAAAGTTCTAAATTTGACATAGTGCAGGTCTATTTGAACCCGCCGAGGATATGGAATATCATTGCGTCCTGAAACTTGCCACAATCCAGTGATGCCGGGACGAATAGTTAAAATTTGAGCGATATGGTAACCGTACTTTGGTAGTTCTTCGACTACTAAAGGTCGGGGACCAACAACACTCATATCCCCTTTTAAAACATTCCAAAATTGAGGAAATTCATCCAAGCTAGTCATTCGTAAAAACCGACCAATTTTTGTAATTCTAGGATCTTGCTTGAGTTTAAAATTACTTTCAAACTCTAGGCGCAAATGAGGGGATGTTTCCATCATTTGCACAAGAATCTCGTCAGCATTACTTACCATTGTTCGGAATTTAATACAATTAAAAAGTTTGTAATTTTTTCCGACACGCTCCTGAATATAAAAAATTGGACCCTCTGAGCTTAAAGCAATCAGCAAGACCAAAATTAAATACACCGGAGAAAATAAGATCAGCACCAATAACGAAAACACAATGTCAAACAGTCGCTTGGCAATCTCTCCGTTTAAACCCTGAATAGACCTACCTTTGGGTTTAACTCTAGGCGTCTTTTTTTGTTGACCACGTTTTAAGAAAGTACGTGTTGACGCGCAAGCAGCTTGCCGTAGGTATCGCTTGCCGGAGAGGAGTGAGCTCTGGGCAGTCATCATACTCCTTAATTATCCACACCACACATAGTCCCAATCTTAAAGCTAGACAGGTGCGCTTGGGGGCAAATTTATAAAAGCCCATGAAACAAGCGTACAAAACAAGACCATCAAAGAGTGAGATGGTTTTCCCAGGCAGGTTTTTATAAAGTCTAGGTACTGCTGGGCAAAGATTTGTGAGGAAAACTGGGCAGAGTGCGATCGCACGTACTCTGCACTAATCTTTCCTTGGTAAACTTCAAAAGTTTCCACGGCTTCTACCAAAGCGGCTGGAGTCTGCTCGTTAAAAAATATACCTGTTCCTGTCTCCTTATGTTGCCGGACATCCCGCACCGTTTCCAAAGCACCACCTGCGCCATAAGCGATGACTGGAGTGCCACAAGCTTGCGCCTCTACTAAAGCAATGCCAAAATCTTCATAAGCTGCATAAACAAATGCTTTAGCATTTGCCATATATTTTTTTACCACCTCATCAGGTTGCCGCCCCATAAGTTGTATATTCGACTTTGCTATTTTCATTAATTGTTTCATTTCCTCTCCTGTGCCAATGACTACTAAAGGTTTTTGCAATTCATTGAAAGCCCTGATAATTAAGGATACTTGCTTATAACTCACTAACCGGGAAACAGTTAAATAAAAATCCTCTTTATGAGGTAAAAATGGAAAACTCTCGATATTAACTGGTGGGTAAATAACTTTTGCTTCTCTTCGATAGCAGCGCCAAATACGACGAGCTGTATATTGCGAGTTAGCAATAAAGTAATCAACACGATTTGCTGTCAATACATCCCACTGACGTAAACTATGTAGTAAATACCGAATTATCCATCCTATTAAACCGTTCCCTAGCTTACTTTGCTGTAAATAATCAAAAGTTAAGTCCCAGGCATAGCGCATGGGGCTGTGGCAGTAGCAAATATGTAATTGATTGGCAGTCGTAAGGACTCCCTTGGCAACGACGTGAGATGAAGAAAGAATAACGTCATACCGTCGTAAATCTAGCTGTTCAATTGCTAATGGTAAGAATGGTAAGTACCTTTGTATACCATTACGTGCAAAAGGAAAGTTTTGAAGAAACGTCGTGCCAATTTGACGCTTGTATAAATAACTGTCAGGATTACTTGATTCAAAGTCGATAAGGGCATACAAATCGGCATCAATTTGATTCAGAATTTCCCGAACAACGAGTTCTGAACCGCCAGTTGCTTTGGGTGTAAGCCACTCATGCACCAGAGCAAATTTCAAGGGCACAGCTCACTTTTATGGCTAGAGAATACAGTTAGGAATTGGACAAGGAAGCAAGAATAATACATGAAGGAGTTAGAATTCAATTGCTACCTAGGCCTCAAGGAACAAGGGTTTTATTCTAGTTAAATTTTCCCCTTTTCCATAATAAAAATGACAACGAAAGTGCTGCATGTGAGTCTGGTGCCATAAAAAACTACGTTCAGCTTTAAACCATGATTCATCCGCGCCTACGCACAGAATCCTCCTGAATTCTTCTTCGCTAAATTCACTTTGCCTAGTGGCGAAACCCAATTCTTGAGTTTCTAAAGTACAATGGGTTACCTCTGGTTGAAACCAAAGATAAAAGATGCGCTTCTGGCGTAGCGTAGGTAACTGCATCATGGTAAGTGCGCTCCGTTGACCAAGAATCCTATGTGCCCTAAGTATGGGTATGTCAATAATATAATCAGAAACGTCCCAAACTTGAATTCGTAGACGTAATTACTCAAAAACGGGTTCCAGAGGGGTGCCGCAACCTGATAACCTCAGTATTAAGCTGATGGCTTAAAGCAATCAAAAATAGGAAACCAAGATTTATATGCGAATTTTGATCATGGGTGGCACACGGTTCATAGGTGTATACTTGAGTCAACTACTCGTCGCCCAAGGACATGAAGTAGTGCTTTTCAATCGCGGTCATCGTCCCAAACCTGTTGCGGAGGTAGAGCAAATTACAGGTGATCGCACTGATGGAAACCAGCTCAAAGAAAAATTATCACACTTAGATTTTGATGCCGTTTTTGACAATAACGGGCGGGAACTTAGTGATACCCAACCACTGGCAGAGATTTTTCAAAACCGCGTCCAACATTTTGTCTACATGAGTTCTGCGGGAGTTTATCTTAAATCAGACCAAATGCCCCATATTGAAGGCGATGCTGTCGATCCAAAAAGTCGCCACTTGGGTAAGCATGAAACGGAAGCGGGACTTACACAATTAGACTTGCCCTTTACATCAATTCGTCCTACGTATATTTACGGACCGCAGAACTATAACGATTTGGAAGCTTGGTTTTTTGATAGAATTGTACGCGATCGCCCGATTCCCATCCCTGCTAATGGGTTGCATATTACCCAGTTAGGTCATGTGAAAGACTTAGCAAGAGCAATGTGCAAAGTTTTGGGAAATTCAATCGCTATTAAGCAAATCTACAATGTGTCAGGCGATCGCTTTGTCACTTTTGATGGCTTAGCCCGTGCCTGTGCTGTCGCTACTGGCAAATCAGCAGATGCTGTAAAAATCGTCCATTACGATCCGAAAAAATTTGATTTTGGCAAGCGCAAAGCTTTTCCCATGAGGACGCAGCACTTTTTTGCCTCAGTGAATAAAGCTATTACAGAATTAGGTTGGCAGCCAGAGTACGATCTGATATCTGGGCTCCAGGATTCGTTTGAGAATGATTATCTGAGTTCTGGAAGAGATCAGGTTGAGGTGGATTTCTCAGTTGATGATGAAATTTTGGCCCAAAAGCAATAGCCTAATACCAGTTCTACATTAAGATGCACTGTTGTATTCCCCCCAACCCACACCAGTCGCCTAGTAGCGGGAAAGCCGTCATTCGCGCTGGCTCCCCTTAAAAAGAGCAGGCAAAAAGTGGTGTGGATTTTCCTCCCGCTTTATTGCCGTGGGCTAAGAAATTCGTTGAGCGCCAGCTTTATCAAGAAACAGTATAACGAGGAAGCGAGATCGCTTTTCCATCATTGACCTTAGAGCATTTTTATGCTAGAAGTGTCGATGACAGAAACAGAAGAGAAACATTTGCACATTTATTGATTATGGCAACGGTTTCTATTGCGCCAAACAATGTTTAATTAAAAGTTCTAAACTGGATCAAGATCTCATATCTAAAAAAGGGCATTGAGTTAGCTACAGGCAAAACCATTAAGTCACCAAGTACTTTTGGAGAAAAGACGAAAGAGCAAAAAATTCCAGGATAACCTCTAGTAACTCTTGCTATTCTTTCCAGCTTTATCGGCTTAGGAACCAGTTTTATTAAGGCAAAGAAAAGTGCGATTGCACCAGCAGGTTCTGGAATCGCAGGTTTGATCTTACTATTAATGCTGAAATCTAAACTCGACGACGAAATCCTTAAGCAAGGACAAGGTTTACTTTTAGTTAGCTACGGTTTAGGATTTTGGCTGGCGTTTCTATTTTTTGTAGCATCAGCCTTAGTAAATATTTATACACTGGTTCAGGATAAAGATGAAAAATTATAACTCAAGTGAGATCGCCTACATTCTTGTTGTCTTTGCGAAAGATCGTGCTTACGCATACGACTAGAAAATATTTACCCTCCAGTGAGAAGCCTGTTGTTGTTTTTTTATTGCACGGGCTATCAGAGGAGCCTTTTTTTCTAATCCTTGTAGAGTTAAATCTCCATCTAAATAAAGTTGATACCATTGTTGACGCTGGCGCAACACTCGCTCATCATCACGTAACCGCAATCGTTCCAACGTAAACTCTGCCTTTTGACGTTGTTGCACAGGAATTTTATCTGTCAATACTAACTGTAGAGAAGGAAGTAGAATTTCAAACCAATCTTCTCCCAAATCAAAAGGGTCAAGCACTTGGTCATCAAGCCAGGGTAAGCGCATCTAAAAATGTAGCTAGTTGTACAGACGTTTAAGAAGAATGAT
>JAQYWP010000394.1 GCA_029379285.1 Rhizonema sp. PD38 | reverse complement strand
ACGCAGTAGCTTCTCCTGACTCCCCTCTTTCTTACTAATCGACTTTAAAATGGTCGGCACTGCTTTGAAGGTTTTGCGACATTGCCAGAAGATCCTTGAAGGAGGAGGAAATCTCGATAGAATCATCTGAGCTTTTGTGAGCAATTTGTGCTACATCAATCATGGTTTGCGTCACTAATTGAAATTGCTCAGTTTGTACCTGCGTAACTTGGGTAATGCCTTCTACAAGCTCACTAATTTGCGTTGTTGCTTTAGCGATCGCATTCAAGTTCTGACGGACATCTTTAACCATTGCGGTTCCTTCTGCAACTTGCTGAATGCTCTTCTCTAATGCTACAGAAACCTCAGATGTCCCTTCTTGAATGTTCTGCACAAGCTGTTCAATCTCGGTTGTTGCTTCTACAGACTGACGTGCCAGAGTTCGCACCTCATCGGCGACAACACCAAAACCGCGTCCGTACTCTCCTGCTCTGGTGGCTTCAATCGCCGCATTCAAAGCTAGTATTTGGGTTTGAGTCGTAAAATTCCTAATCATGTTCACTACCTTGGAAACTTTCTGGGAAGATTCCGAAAGGCGCGTGAGCCGATTGCTGGTTTCCGCCACCGTCTCCCTAATATTAACAATTCCATTTACCGTGCGGTTCATTGCCACATCTCCTTGCCGAACGGTACGGTTGGTAAGCTGCACTGCGGCTTCCACCTGTTGGGCGTTTGTCCCCACTGCTAATGTGGAATTAGCCATTGTCTGGACGCACTCTAAAGATTGGTTGAGTGCCTCATACTGCTGCCTAGCTTGAGTGGCAAGATCGGATATAGAGGATTCATTCTTCAAAGTCGTCTGGGCTACTTTCCTAGAAGCTATTTGTACTTGCTTCACAATTTGCCGCAGGCTTTGCAAAGTATTATTGTAGGCATCTGCAACAGTCCCGACTTCAGTTTCTGTGACAGGCGCACGAACTGTCAGATCTCCGTTCAAAGCAGGGCGTACTGCCAACAGCAATTGGACAACCTCCTGCTGCAATTTCTCCTTAGCAGTTTTTTCTCTTGTCCCAGCTTCTGCCAATTGCTGTGTTGAAGAACGCATCTGCTCCAAATATTCTGCTTGGAGGAGCGCCAGACCGATGTGTACGCCGACTTGAGCCAGCAAGTTGATGTCTATTTGCTCCCACTCACGTGGTCCATCGTTTTGATAAGCTCCTAATAACCCCCAGAGTTGATCCCCTTTAGAGATGGGTGCAACCATGTAAGCTGAGGTTCCCCACTGTTCTAGGAGTTGGAGTTGGAATTCATCGTGTAGAGATATATTCTGATGTGGAGGCATAAAATTTCGCGTCTCTACATGGCGATACCGACCGGATCTCACATCTTGTAGATGAGACTCTTCGCTTTTAGCTAAGTCCGTTCCGACAATTTTGATCCAGTCGCTACCAACATCCTCCATGACAAATTCACCACTCCAATCTGGATTAAAACGATAGATAGCGACTCTGTCAGTTTGCAACTGTCTCCTGACTTCCGGAAGAGCTTGTTGAAACAGTTTCTCCAGCGAAAAATTTTCTTGAATCAGAGACAATTCCAGTTTGTGGATCAGCCTGCTGTAGCTTGTTCCCCGTTGGAGTGACTTGGCTAACTGTTGTGACTGCACGCGCAGTTCCTCAATATACTCCGCTTGTTGTATAGCCACCCCGAGCTGAGTGCTAATTTGAGTCAGTAACTTGACTTCACTTTCTTCCCAATGCCTAGTTGTACTGTGTTGAAATGCTGATAGCAACCCGATCAATTTATCCCCTTGCATAATCCCAACAACTGCACTGGCTTTCACGCCAAAGTTCTCTAATGTTTCTACATGGCAATCAGTTAGCCCGGCATTGTAGATATCATCTACGACAAAAGATTCGTTGTTGCGGAATCTGCCACCTTGTGTTTCCTGTAAACAAGAGTCTTCCCAAGCACTACCCACTAATGTGGGCAATCCTCCTGACTCAGAGTCAAAAATAAAGTCGCCAAAATAGTCTGGGCGGAACTTGTAGATTGCTATTCGCTCTACTCCTAGGAACTTTCGGACTTCAAACGTAGTTGTCTTGAAAATGGCGTTAATGTCGGACGAGTTGCGAATTTTATCAATTATCTTAGCTAAGGCTCGTTCTTTCTCTGCTTTTTTAGCTATTTGATCAGATTTCTCTTGTAGCTGTTGCAGGTACTCTGCCCGTTGTATTGCCGTACCTAACTGACTACCCATCTGAGTCAGTAACCTAACTTCACCCTCTTCCCAGTGCCTAGGCGCACTGTTTTGAAACGCCGAGAGCAACCCCCAAAGCTTCTGTTCTTGGATAATGGCAACAACTGCACAGGCTTTGACTCCAAAGTTCTCTAATGCTTCTACATGGCAATCAGTCAGATCGGCATTGTAAACATCATCCACGACAAAGGGTTCGTTATTCCGGAACCTGCCACCTTGGTGTTCCTGTACATAAGTGTCTTCCCAAGCTTTACCCACTAATTTGGGCCACCCTCCTGACTCAGCTTCAACAATAAAGTCGCCGAAATAGTCTGGACGGAATTTGTAGATAGTAACCCGCTCTACATTTAGAAGTTTTCTAACTTCAAGCACTGTTGTTTTAAAAATGTCATCAAGATTCGATAGGTTGCGAATCTTGTCAATGACTTTAGTTACCGTTCGCTCGCGTTCTGCGACTTTTACCAGTTGCTCTGATTGGGATTGAACTTGCTCTAAGTATAAAGCGCTGCTAAACAAAGCGGCAATTTGTTTGACAGATTCTATCTCGAAAACTTGCCACTGCCGTGGGCCACTACATTTATGAACACAAAGCAATCCCCATAGTTCGTTCCCTTTCAACAATGGCACAACGAGATTTGCTCGAACTTGAAACTGAGCAAGAAGCTCGATATGGCAATCTTTCAACGTCCCATCGTAGATATCGGCGATCGCCTGAACTCGTCCTTGAACATAGTAGGGGGCATAATCTTCACCAAAGCAGTGGTCATTAATCTTGACGTTCAGCATTGAAGTATAGCCTAATGCTACATCCTCAACGATAATTGCTCCATCATCAAAGCCAGTACCAGGATAAAAGTGAAACACTCCTACACGATCGGCGTTAAGTAATTGCCGAACTTCTTTAACCGTTGTCTTAAAGATCGTATTGAGATTCCAAGAGGAGCGGATCTTATCTATCGCTTTAGATAAATATTGTGCCAGATCCACCTGTCTTTGCATTTGAGCGCGAAATTCCTCTGTCTGTAGAACTAAAGTCAGTTCGGTGACAATCTGGTAGAGCAAACTGATTTCCACTTCCTGCCATTCGCGATCGCTCTTACATTGGTGTACAACCAGTAAGCCCCACACCTGCTCCTCAAGTTTAATTGGTATACTCAGACTGGTTTTTACCTGAAAATTTTGCAGTAATTGGAGTTGGTAGTGATTCGGCTCCATTTGCTCGGTATGATTCAGGGCGATCACTTGATGTTGCTGGTACGAGCGTTGATTCTCAACACCAAATGCGATCGCGGCTAGAGTTTGACTTTGGCTGGGTGTATAGCCAAACAATATTGATTCAGCAATAACCGTGCCCTGTTTTTCTGACTCAAAGCGGTAGATTAAAGCTCTATCTACGTGTAAATGCTGGCGTATATCTATTAATAAAGTTCTCAATACATCATCTATATTGGCTGCTTGACGCATCCGGGTGGCAATAGTTGACAACCACTCCCGCTCATGCTTGCAATCTTTTTGGCTAGCATCAGCCACGTTAGCCTGAGATGCCTGCAAGTCTTTAATCCAATTTTCCAATTGGAGAACTTTTTCCATACTTTCAGGATTGACCTGTTCAAGGTCTGCTTTAATAGCAGTCACTAATGATAAAGCAAGACTTGGATTAATACCATTGCCGTTTGTCTCTCTACCATTTTGACTAAGCGTTTGCCTGTGTTGCGACTGAGTGTCAAATGTTTGCATATATTGATCGAGTTCCTACATTACTATAGCAATACTATGTATTTTGATTACAGTTTCTGACCGTGTGGAAGGGGAGAAGGAGAGAATTATAACTCCGAAGCCTTCTAACTCCTTCCCCTCTGATGTGTCTGCCACAAAGGATACTGAGTAATAAAAGATATATTTAAGACAATTCCACAGCTTCCAGGTAAAGATCCCAAGACAAAAGGCTGTATATGGGGAGGAAATAAGCCAATCGCCGATGGATGGAGTTGCTGCAAGTCGTGTGATTCGATATCGTTGACTTGCTCTACCACCAAACCTACAGACTGGTTATTCACTTGAACCACGATAGCCAAAGCAGAACCTGCGACAAAACTTAGCGGTGAATAGCCCACAAGATGGTTTAAGTCAACTAACCAGAGCATTTCTCCCCGCCAATTGCCAATGCCCAAAACGCAACCGGGCATTTCCGGTACGGGTAGAATCTCTGCTATGTCCAAACTCAGAATTTCTCGAATTTGTTCTAGAGGTATTAACGCAGTGTCTTTGCTACCAAGAGGAAAGCGGAGCAACCGAGACAATTCAGAAACGTGAGTTTCTCTTAGTAGTGGATCTAAACTCAACAGATCAAGGTCAAGTGAAGTCAGCATAAATCTCCATTTTTAAATGCCAGTTAAGAAGGCAGCGGGAGCATCCGTGATCAAGATCTTCCCATAAATTGCCGGAGCATTCTATTAAATAAGGACGCAGTATTTAAGAGCATTATGTCAGAACAAGCAAGCGTATTTCCAACTCTATTTATAAATAAAGTTAGGGGCTTGAAACCCAACGACGAAGAGTATATTAATTCATTCCTTTCTGCCTCCTGCCATCTGCCATCTGCCTTTCTTTTGTCAGTTTCTGAATTGTTTGGAGCAGTGTTTGCTGATCTACTGGTTTTGGTATGTAGGCATCGGCTCCTAGCATTGAACCCCAGAGTTTATCTACATCGGTTCCTTTCGTTGAGCAAATTACCACTGGAATCTGTTGGGTACTTTTATTAGTCTTGATTTCGTGGCAGAGTTCAAACCCGCTTTGTCCCGGCAAAATCACATCGATAATCATCAAATCAGGTTTTTGCGATTGGAGTTTAATTAAAGCTTCCTCACCACTGGTAACACTAACTACCATCAAACCAGCCTGCCCGAGGGTACGTGTTAGCATCTCGGTTTCTGTCAAGCTATCTTCCACCAAAAGGACTGTAATCATAGACTTTTTTCCTGCTCTACTTGTGGAAGGTTCTGGTTTTGTGACATAGTCCGAATTTTCTGTGTGCGCGCTCCGATTGTTGTCTTTGCTAAATACTTGTGGGCGAATCTTAGCACCTTTTCTTGCTCAATAGGCTTTGCTAAAAAATCGGTTGCACCGACCATTTTTGCTCTCACCCGATCTACAATTCCGTCATTACTTGTAAGAATAATTATTGGTGTGTCCTTGAAAGCTGAAATGCGCCGAATTTGAGAGCATATTTCGTATCCATTGGCAATAGGCATGACTAAATCTAAGAAGATCAAGTCTGGTTTTTGCTCTAGTAATATCAGCAGTGCTTTCACTGGATCCTGAATATTGATAAACCGATAGCTAGCTTGAGTAAGAATGTTACTCATTTTTAGACTATCATTCTCATTGTCATCAATACAGGCCACTAAGGGAGCAGAAGCTATAGGGGTGCGAGGATGTATGGTTGTCACTTTTTCCCGTGATCCAAGTCCCCTCTCCTCTTTCTTAAAGTCCTCAATCTCAATCAGTTTA
Organism: Rhizonema sp. PD38; assembly: GCA_029379285.1. Taxonomy (GTDB): domain Bacteria; phylum Cyanobacteriota; class Cyanobacteriia; order Cyanobacteriales; family Nostocaceae; genus Rhizonema. Next base: position 1,821 of record JAQYWP010000394.1, on the reverse strand, counting down.
ATCGCTCCAATATGAATGTAATGCACGACTGATTGGGTGAGAGGCAAAAGCTTCTGTTTCAGCTTATGAGCTAAATCCCTTAAACTCCAATTGCCATCTGCCATAGAGACAAAGTTGCTGTATGCAGCTGCGGATGTTCGCTGTCGCAATTCTTCAGTCTGCAGAATCATAGGAGCCCAATTTGGAGAATATTCTGCCAATCCTGCTTTCACCCAGGTTTCCCAATTATGCATTGCTTGCTGCCAAAGGTGTAGACCGGGAAGCAAAACTAATGGTGAATTTACTGCATCTGTCGTATCTTCAGGAGTTAGCTTGTATATCAGTTGCCTTGGAATCTGATAATGAAGCCTTAACTGTTCTGAATATTGTTGAATATCAAACAGAATCTCTTTTATTTGACCTGCAACGATCGCCGCCATTTGCTCTTGCTGGATTTTGTCTTGTCTTACCAGGACTGTTAAAGCATTGTAATCCCAAAACTTGCCAGGTATTAATTGTCCAACATTATATGTGGGGAGTTCAGGACAGTGAGCAGACACATGGCGACACCAGAAGCGCTGCGGATGCACTGAAGTTGTACAGCCAGTTAAACTACCTTGGTGGAACTCTAAACTCCACGATCTCAAAAATTTCAGTGCTTCAACATCAAAATCTAAATCTAACCGCCCCGTAAACCGCTTTTGGCTGCAAACGAGAATCAGCTTTGTAATTTTCTCTGTGGAAACTAACTGATGAGTAGTCATGCTTTCTTGATTGAGAGTACGCCATTTTTTAGAGCACAAATCACTAGCTTACTTCTCTACGTGACTTCTGCAACGAAAGGTGATGTTTAGCTAAGTAGGTGGGCACGATAAAATCAATGTATGTTGAGTTTTGTAAAAACTTTATAACGGTTCATTCATAAGCTCTTTGCTGATTTTACATTTCGTTACATAGTTATAAATTTTCCCGCCCACTTACTTATATTAGATTTTTACTAACTAAAAATGAACACTGGCGAGCTTAAGTATATATACAAAAAGTTATGCAAGCGAAGACGATACTCAGCTTACTACCCTAATGTTTCTATTAAGTGTTGATGTTGTGGTTATTATACTCCGTATGCCGGGACTAAAACTGAGATTTTAGACCGCATATTTATGATAATATCTTATAGTTAGCTTGACACAAAAGTATACCACATAAACACATCTTATAACATTAATAATATCTTTTTATAACAGATTTCTACTGACAAAGTTCCTCAGTTAAAAGGCTTATATTCAAACTAAGTCATGGAATAAAAGTTTCACCGCACGTAGAAATGTTATTAATATTATTTATATATAGCCATCTTGAAAGATTCTTGAAAGCATGAAAACCGGGTTTTTGAGGGGGTGTGAGTTTCCAAACAAACAATATCTACTGATCACCATCGCACACCCATCTATTTTGATTTCCATACTGATTGTCATAAAAATGTATCAAATGATACGAGTATCGTTGAAAGTCACTCCGACTAATTCCTTTCTAAAGAAATCAGCACTTGCCGAGCTGTTTTGGGCAGTGGTTATAACATAGAAAAGGGATTTATGGCAACTTTTTGTGATGAAAACATTAATATCTTCTTATCAAGAAATTAAAGAAAAGCTGAAATCTCAACTAGAAGCTAAAGAGACAACTGAACAAATTGTCAAGATACTTCAAGATGAAATTAGCAAGCTAGTAGACTTTAATGGTGATTACATTCTTAGCATGACACCACGGCAGGCACGCCTTGCGACTGTCATGTTAAACGATCTCAATCAATACACAAGTATTTTGGGATTAGCTAGACTGGAA
>JAQYWP010000393.1 GCA_029379285.1 Rhizonema sp. PD38 | reverse complement strand
TAATAATGTCATGCTTAAGATAATGTAGCTTTATTGATAAAAGAAAAAACCCCACAACATAAGCTGTGAGGTAATTTCGCTGATTCTATGGGTTGCTTTGATTCCGATTTAACCCAATGAACCATAGAGTATATTCTGCATTTTCACAAATCAACACTGAACGTAATTTATAAAGTCGGTATCTGATAATAAGTTTGGATTCTCTAGATTTCTTCCTCTCTATGTTGAGTACACATTAGTTCTTTTATGCGGCTTACCCGCCTGCATCCACTGTTTAGTACTTAAACACTTATTGTCAACGTAGTATTTTTCAATACTGATGCTGGTTAACTAGAATTCTTTCAACCCATCGCTACACCAAGAAGTGATATAGCGATAGGTTGTTAACTAACTCTTTGGTATACGAAGATCGTATCCTACTCCCACTAATTTGAATACGCTTCCATCGGCAGACAAGAACAAACAAAATTCCTATCGCCATAAGCGTTGTCAATGCGACCGACACTAGGCCAGAATTTATGGGCACGAGTCCAAGGCGCGGGGTAGGCAGCTTGTTCGCGAGAGTAGGGATGGTTCCACTCTCCAACGATTAAACTTTCTGCTGTGTGAGGTGCATTTTTCAAGAGATTATCTTGGGGATCGACCTTACCAGACTCAATTTCCGCAATTTCTGCGCGGATGGCAATCATGGCATCGCAAAAACGGTCCAACTCTTCTTTGGATTCGCTTTCTGTTGGTTCTACCATAATTGTACCTGCTACAGGCCAGGAAACTGTTGGTGCATGGAAACCATAATCCATAAGACGCTTGGCAACGTCATCGATTTCGATCCCCGCAGATCTTTTGAGCGATCGCAAATCCAAAATGCATTCATGGGCGACTAAACCATTTTTCCCCTTATACAAAACAGGATAATATTGCTCAAGTCTACGAGCGATATAGTTAGCATTAAGAATTGCCACCTTCGTTGCTTCCGTCAAACCCTCTGCACCCATCATGGCAATGTACATCCAAGAAATTACTAGGATACTAGCACTTCCCCAAGGTGCAGCAGAAACAGCACCGGTCGATTTTTGATTTAGCAAAAAGCTGAGCCAGTCGCTTGCGGAGCCAGTGCTGTTCGCTGAGCGTCTCCCTAAGGAGAAGACGGGTTTCCCGTCGCCGGATAAGAGCGTTGGGGTTCCCGAGGAAAGTACGTCCGAGTGTCTCCCAAGGGAAGAATCTGTCTGTCCCGTTGTGCCAACTGGCGTGCTTGGAATGAAACCCTCAGTCGCAAACTTTCCAAAACGGGTTTTGGATTTTGGATGAGAAATTTCTTCATTCTCATTCCCATTCCCAATTCCCAATTCCCGATTATCTATTACAGGATGTCCGGGTAAAAACTCCACCAGATGCTGTACAACGCCGATTGGTCCCATCCCAGGGCCACCGCCACCGTGGGGTATACAGAAGGTTTTGTGCAGGTTCAAGTGACAGACATCAGCGCCAATATCTCCTGGACGACAAAGTCCAACTTGGGCGTTCATATTGGCCCCATCCATGTAAACTTGTCCACCGTGAGTATGGATAACAGCACAGATTTCCTGAATTTGCTCCTCGAACACACCGTGAGTCGAGGGATATGTTACCATCAATGCTGCGAGTTCTTTGCTATGCTTTTCGGCTTTAGCCTTAAGATCGTTAATATCAACGTTACCTTCAGTATCACAAGCAACAGTAACAACCTTCATTCCGCACATCACCGCGCTTGCAGGATTTGTTCCATGTGCTGAAGAGGGAATCAAACAAATATTACGGTGTCCTTCAGAACGACTTTCATGATACCTACGGATTACCAAAAGTCCCGTGTATTCTCCTTGAGAACCAGCATTTGGTTGTAGGGAAATTCCTGCAAACCCTGTGATTTCAGCAAGCCATTCTTCCAGCTGCTGGAACATAATTTGATAACCCTGCGTTTGCGACAGGGGTGCAAAAGGATGAATTTTGCTAAACTCAGCCCAACTGACTGGGATCATCTCAGATGTCGCATTCAGCTTCATTGTGCATGAGCCTAAAGGAATCATTGATGTCGTCAAAGACAAATCCTTAGTTTCTAGCTGATGAAGATAGCGCAGTAACTCAGTTTCTGAGTGATAGCGGTTGAAGATGGGGTGGGTGAGGTAAGTGCTGGTACGGGGGAACAACAGAGGAACAGAGGGGGATGAGGCAGAGATTAATTCTTCTAAAGTAAAGGGTAGCTCGTTACCTATCGCGAAAATTTGGCACAAATCGATTAAATCTTGCTCTGTCGTAGTTTCGTCAAGGGAAATACCTACAGTATCCTGAGCTAAAATTCGTATATTAATTTTGTGCTTTTCGCAAGCTTCTAAAATGTCTTCTAGAGAATGTGTTCCTAATTCTACCCGTATTGTGTCAAAGAAATTTTCAGAACTAATACTGTAACCCAGTTGCTTCAATCCTTCTGCCAGTTTTACAGACATGGAGTGGATTTTCTCAGCAATTTTCTTAAGTCCAGTCGGACCGTGATAGACCGCATACGTACTTGCCATCACAGCTAGTAGCACTTGTGCCGTGCAAATATTGCTGGTGGCTTTTTCACGGCGAATGTGCTGTTCGCGGGTTTGTAAAGTCAAACGCAATGCAGTTTTTCCATAAGCATCTTTCGATACACCGACAATTCGTCCGGGAATCTGCCGCTTGTACTCTTCTTTGGTGGCAAAATAAGCTGCATGAGGTCCCCCATAGCCTAAAGGAATACCAAAGCGTTGGGTACTTCCCACAGCAATATCAGCCCCAAATTCACCAGGGGGTGTTAGGAGAGTTAGGCTTAAGGGATCTGCGGCTACTGTCACTATTGCACCCGTAGCATGGGATTTTTTTACAAAAGCCCGGTAGTCGTAGATTGTGCCATCACTAGCAGGATATTGTAGAATTGCGCCAAAAATAGGTTGCGAAAAATCAAAAGTTTGATGGTTGTCTACAATAATGTTGATTCCCAAAGGTTTAGCTCGTGTTTGTATCACCTCAATAGTTTGGGGATGACAGTCACGAGAAACGAAATAGCTATTTGCTTTATTTTTACAAAAACTATAGCTCATACTCATAGCTTCTGCTGCTGCTGTGGCTTCGTCGAGTAACGAAGCATTAGCAATTTCCAAACCAGTCAAGTCGATAATCATGGTTTGAAAATTCAGCAGTGCTTCTAGTCGTCCTTGAGCAATTTCCGGTTGATAAGGGGTGTAGGCAGTGTACCAACCGGGATTTTCCAAGATGTTGCGCCCAATTACGGGTGGGGTTATACAATCGTAATATCCCATACCAATGAACGAGCGAAAAACTTGATTTTCTAAAGCTATTTCTTTTAACTTAGCAAGCGCAGCGTATTCGCTGAATGAGTCAGGCAACTGTAATGGTTTTAACAGCCGGATTGAGCCCGGTACCGTTTGGTCAATAAAATCGTCAAGGGATTCTAGGGTTTTATCATTGTCAGGCTGTAGCTTGGAGGATAATGTCTGCTCATTGCTGTAGGTATTGCCCATTACCTTAAGCATTTGCTGAATATCATCTGATGATGGTCCAATGTGCCGTTCTTTAAAGGAACTTAACATCTGGCTTTCCCCCAGGATCTGCTGATAGCTTGACTGAGGACGAGGGGCGTTAATTACCACAAATTGCTCTCCAGACGCGACTAATTCATATTTTGCAACAAATATATGAGAAGCATCGGGTTTAAGCGACCAGTTTATCTAAATTTCATGAAGTTTTTCTAAAGAAGTCAGGAGTCAGGAGTCAGGAGTCAGGAGTAGGAAACCAATAGTGCCTTCTGCTCCTTCTCTGCCTCTTTGCTCCTCTGCTTTGTTAGCGCGCAGACGCTACTCTCCTTCTACTTGAGCGCTATACTCATCTGCAGTCATAATATCGTCAATATCACTGAGATCATTGACGCGAACTTTCAACAACCACCCCTCGCCGTAAGGATCTTCTGCAACTTGTTCCGGAGCTTCAATCATGGCATCATTACGTTCTATGACTGTGCCTGATACAGGTGACTTCAAGTCTTCAACCGCTTTGACCGATTCAATTGTGCCAAAGCTTTCTCCTTTGATTAAAGCATCGCTAACTTCTGGCAATTCCAAAAACACAATGTCACCCAATTGATCTACGGCAAAGGCACTAATGCCAATAGTGGCAATTTCACCCTCTAACCGCACATATTCATGAGTATCCAGGTACTTCAAATCTGAAGGATATTCGTTCATACATACCACTCCTGTTCCACAACAAAAACTATTATGCTTGATAACTAATAACAATTAGCGATTAGCCGTTCGTCATCCGATTTTTTGACCGATAAAATGGACGTTTAACGACAACTGCTGGGTAAGTATTGCCGCGAATTTCCACGGATAGGGGCTGACCGATTGTTGCTAGCTGGGTAGGAACGTAAGCTAAGGCGATCGGATAACCGAGTGTAGGTGATAGTGTACCACTACTAACATCTCCAACTACTATATCTGTTGATAATACTCGGTAACCGTGACGGGCAATATTGCGTCCTTGCATCTGTAAACCTACCAGTCGGCGCTGAACTCCAGCAGATTTTTGTTGTTCCAAGGTTGACCTGCCAATAAAATCACCTTTAGTATCTAAGTGAACTAGCCAACCTAAACCAGCTTCTAAGGGAGTGGTGGTGTCGTCAATATCTTGCCCGTAAAGTGCCATTGCCGCTTCGAGTCTGAGGGTGTCTCTCGCACCCAAACCACAGGGAACAACACCAGCATTCAGAAGATTCTGCCACAACTCTATTCCCACATCTGGATCTAACATCACTTCAAATCCATCTTCCCCAGTGTAACCAGTGCGCGCAATAAATGCCGATTTCCCCAGTACTGTTGCCTCTAAATGCCCAAATCCCTTAACTGGAGTCAAGTCTTCAAGCACAAAAGATTGAAGGAAGCTACAAGCTTTTGGTCCTTGCACGGCAATTAAGGCTTTTTCTCTTGAAAGGTCTTGAAATTCAACTCGCTTTAAGTCTAAATGTTGCAATAACCATACTTTATCTTTGGTAGTGGTCGTCGCATTGACTATCAACACTCCTCGCTGTTCTCCAGTATATTCTTCCCCTTGGTAATAAAAAATGATGTCGTCTATGATTCCACTTAAGGGGTTTAACAATACACTGTATTGTGCTTGACCCTGTTGTAAGCGACTCAAGTCTGAAGGAACTAAAGGCTGTAGTTGGGAAATAAGGTCTTTAGAACGTAAGCTAAATTTGCCCATGTGGGAAATATCGAACATTCCTGCAGTATTTCTTACAGCTTCGTGTTCTCGATTAATCCCAATAAACTGCACAGGCATTTCCCAGCCGCCAAAGTTGGTGAAGCGTGCTTTTAGTTCTTGTGCAAGGGAAAATAGAGGCGTTCGAGTCAGGGAAACGATTTCTTCAGGATTGGCCACAAGTTGTTTTGCTGTTGTAGGTAAACTTATTCATCCAGTATTACTGAGAAAAGTCCACCTGACTCACCATCGCCACCTTTTTACACCTAAATAGATCGTCTCCTCGCTGTGCGCGGTGTTGGCTCAAAGCACTATACAGAAATCCCCCAAGCCTCCTTTGAAAAAGGCACGGGGGAAACTGATTTAACGATGCTGTTACAATCTTACTTGATGCCAAGAAGATTCAGGATGAGGAATAAACTTGCCGTAAATGAAGCAGCACCAAGCAGTGTACAAGCCGGCAGGGTTAGTATCCATGATAGTGCTATATTTTTAAGCGTTTCTGCCTGTAAACCAGAACCGCTTGCCGTCATTGTACCTGCTATACCAGAGGAGAGTACGTGCGTAGTACTAACAGGTAGACCGAAGTGATCGGCAGCAGAAATTGTTGCTGCTGCCACTATTTCTGCCGATGCGCCCTGTCCGTAGGAAAGGTGTTCTTTACCGATCTTTTCACCCACCGTCACAACGATCCGCTTCCAACCAATCATCGTGCCAATACCTAGTGCAAAGGCGACAGCGACTTTAACGAAATTGGGAATGTACTTGGTTTCTGTATCCAATGTTTTCTGGTAGCCCTTTAAAGTCTTCTCCTCTTGGGGATTTGTCAGCACTTTCCCCTTGTCTAACTTGCCAATTGTAGAGGAGACGAGATACATATCGTTTCGTAATGCGCGGCGATCGCTATTTGAAAAACTTTGAAAACTCGTCTTGCCAGACAGCTTGTTCGTAATAGTGTTATTCTTAGCCGCCAGTGCGGGAAAGATGTTGTCACTGGCTTTAATGTTTGGCTTCAAGAAGTTTGTCAGTTGGTTGCTTGCATCTTGATCATTCACCGACACTCCAGACGCATGTTGTGCCAGTACTGGAGCTACAGACTGTGACGCACTAAGTAGCGGAGCAACATTCGACGAATGGATATTCAATGCAAATGCACCAGGAAGAACGGCAACCAGGATCAGTGTCAACAAACCCATACCTTTTTGCCCGTCATTTGAGCCGTGGGCGAAGCTGACAGAAGTACATGTTAGGATCAACAAAGCCCGAACCCAAGGCGGTGGAGCTTTCTTAGCATCTGCAGGTTGGTACAACTCAGGTCGTCGGATCAAAGCTTTTGCCAGTAGCAGCAGCCCTGCTGCACAAACGAACCCCACAACAGGTGAAACCAACAGCGCAGTAAAGACGTCTTGTACTGGTTTCCAGTTTAGACCCTCGTTTAAGGCATGACCAGATAGCAGTGCATGTCCTATACTGACACCCAGAATTGAACCAATCAGAGCGTGTGAACTCGAGTTTGGTAAGCCTACGTACCAAGTTCCAAAGTTCCAAATGATAGCTGATATTAGAATGGAGAATATCATCGCGTAGCTTGGACCCGAGCCAATAGTAGTTACCAAATCAATTGGTAAGAGTGCTACGACGGTATAAGCGACGGCTCCGCTTGATGTTAGCACACCAAGCAGGTTACAAATGCCGGACCAAACGACGGCGACGGTTGGCTTCAGCGAGTGAGTGTATATGACTGTTGCAACTGCATTAGCGGTATCGTGAAAACCGTTGATCGCTTCAAAAAAGAGCGCGAGTCCCACAGATAACACGAGAAGAAGAACAGTGCTAATTGTTACTGTCTCCCCAAAAAGGTTCATATGATGTTCTCCCTTGGTTAATGAAACTTATATAAGGTAAAACTCAGATTGCTAAATTCAAAACCATAAAATTTTTTGAGGGTCCAATATGGTATTGCCGTATTCAAATATACTGTTATGCTGGAAGCATTGGTCATCTAAAATCCTACCCATAAAAATATGGTATTAAAACTTGGATACAGTAGGCGAGTGAATTGCGTACCTCGGTCCCACGTCACCATTGCTGGACAAAAACGCGCGATTTAAAAAACGTAATTTACATAGATGCTATCAAGACATAAATTATACGTTACTCCCAAATATGAGTGTAAATACGGTTCAAAAACTTGCCCATACATGACTTTTATGCAAGCTCCGAGTAGAAGCGTTTTTCCTCAATGTTGAATACGAACTTACATTAGATGATTAACATTTCTTCTGAAAAGAATAA
>JAQYWP010000392.1 GCA_029379285.1 Rhizonema sp. PD38 | reverse complement strand
AATCAGAACAGGTAATAAACAACACCCTAGGCTTTTGACCATGAGAAAGCTGCTCAAACAGTTCTTGATGTGTGGAAAAATAGCTAGATTTGAATTCACGCAGACCTTTAATTAATTTCTTCATTACCCATTTCTACTGATACTCAAAGATGTTACAGACTTTCAATTAAAAAAATATCCAGCAAGTACCTAAAGGTTGATGGAGCGTTACGAGTAGCGCTATACCCTGAGATTAAGGGATAATTTATTTTTGGTAGTCAGTTTATAATTCAAACCGCACACTAAGCTGCGTTTCGATTTCTACAGTTATAATAACAAAAATTAATTAGACATCTCCATAAACGACGTAGGGGTAGATGATCGCTGAAGATGTAAAATAAAGTAGTCTCAATCATATGTGTTGGTGGGAAACCGTCAGTATGAGGTGCTCAAGCCACACGGGCGTCGATTAGTATCGGAGATTTTTAGATGAATATGAAGCTTTCCATGAGGAGTGCTGTTGGGCTTCTAGCTATCAACTTAGCTGTCATCGCGCTTGTAGCGTTTTTGATCTATAGAGATAGTACTCAGTATAATTACAATCACTTACAAAGCGAACAAAGACAATGATCTGAATGTAATTGTAGCGAAGCGCGTAAATACAAAAGTCAGTAGTGCTGGATTTGCGAGTACTCAAGTAGCGTATGATACTGTAATTGAAAGTTAATTGATGCCTTGGACTCTTTAGAGAACCAGTCTATCAAATCGACAATTTTTGGTGGGCGATCGCTTACAGCAGTTTTCACTCTTATGAATTACATCACTCCTATCGGGTCAGGTTTGAGATCATATCGGATGAATCCAAATATTATTTAGATTAAGGAAAGCTCCTACTAAGGCTTATCTGTACAAAGCAACTAGCTCCTCCTACTCCCCACTTCCTAGATGTGGTTGAAGTTCATAATTTTGAGCCTTGGGAACAGGAGAAATAAGTTGTATAGACCAATAACTTACAACCATGAGAATTAAACCAGAAATTGCGCCGGCGACTACGCCAATTAGTAAAGGAGATTTTTGAGGAAAAGTATAAATACTTGTATCTTTCATCTCGTCATCTACAAGCATTGTCGAATAATCACCTTCAGCAATTGGCTCATTGTTCTGCCCGGATGAGGAAACTGGAAATAAAAGGGTAACGTCTACTGAGGTGAGGGTAGAGTCTAACTTGTCTATTTGGGTATAGAGATTGGCAAGTGGTAGGAGAGCCTTTAGAGCTTCTGTTGCCGACTTGTATCTATCTTGACAGTGATAGCTTACCATCTTATCCAGTACCGAGGCTAACTCAGTGCTTACTGTAGCTAAGTGTTGCCAAACAACCTCACCTGTATTGCTTTCTTCTAATAATTGTGTTGGATGTAATCCTGTCAGAGCTTGAATGCCAATCATGCCCAAAGCATATATATCGCTATTATGACGTGGTCTGCCTCGCTGTTGCTCATTAGGCATGTACCCAGGTGTACCGATCGCAATAGTGGTAAGATCAACTGCATTTCCATGTTTAACCAATTGATTCAAGGTTGGCTTGACGGCACCAAAATCAATTAGGACTAGACGATTATCTTGCTTTCGTCTAATAATATTGCTAGGCTTGACATCACGATGAATGAGTCCATGGTCATGGACGAACTTCAAAATACTCAAGATCTCTTGCAGTAGTTGAAAAACTTGACTCTCAGACCACATATGGCCAGATGGTAATTCTTTACTGAGAGTATGCCCTTCAATGAACTCCTGTACTAGATAAAACTCAAGATTGTCTTCAAAATCAGCTAAAAGAGAAGGAATCAGATCGTGGTTGCCCAATTTTCGTAGAGCCTCTACTTCTCGGACAAAGAGTCGTCTGCGAATGTCTAGTGGGATCGAACACTGAGTGCTAGGTAAAAAATGTTTGACAATGCAGCTAGGATGAGCAACGAAGTTCGTGTCTTTAACCAAATAGGTTCGACAGAATAAACTTTGACTGAGAACCTCAAGAACCTGGTAACGTTCCCCTAGTAACTTGCCTAACATATTACGATCCAACCCCACAGTTGTATTAATTAAGCTCATCCTTTAGGAAGTTGACTTTTAACTAAAATTCCTGCTATGGCAATTAACAATCTCTACAGCCATTCATTAGGGCAGGCACTTACTGCAACTCGCTTCTACAATAAGTCTGCTTTTTAACAGAGCATTTGTACATTTACTTAATAAATCTTTGAGTATCATAATAATGTTTAGTTATGGAATCAAGATATAGTTTTTACTGAAACAATGTTAGCGTAAATTTTTAAAACTCTTTATAGAATTTTCATCAAAAGCGAATATGACGGTTAGATAAGGATATAAAAAAAGGTTAAATGAGAAACAGTACTAGAAAAACAAGTGTTCCACTTAGCACAGATGCCGTACAAATCATCAGAGGTCTAATCTTTGGTGAACTTATTACAATTTTAATCATTGGCGGACTTTGGTTGTGGCTGAGACCGCGCTTAGTCATTGATCGTAGCCCAACCTCTACTTATAACCAAGATACTGACACCACTTCTGTTCCTCCTAATGCTTCAACTTTTCAGTCAATTCCCAATATTCCCATCGGCTCATTCAATTATGGTGGAAGTACAACTTGGGTACCAATCAGACAACTGGTAGACTCTTCTATCCAAAATGCCCGTCCAGAGATAAACTTGCATTATGTAAACCCTGACAGCAGCCCAGGTTCAGGTGAGGGGATTCGGATGTTGCTTAATGGTAAACTCGACTTTGTTCAATCTTCCCGTCCTCTTACAGCTACAGAATACGCTTTAGCTCAGCAACGTGGTTTTACACTCTCTCAAAGTCAAATTGGCACAGATGGAGTAGCAGTAGTAGCGAATAGAACGCTTGAAGTTCCTGGCTTAACCGTTGAGCAGTTACGGCAGATTTATTTAGGTAAGATAACTAATTGGAAGCAACTCGGGGGACCGAACCTTGCAATTACTGCGTTTTCTCAGCGTCCAGAAAACGCAGACGCAGCAATATTTTCTAGCAAGCAAGATTTAAGTTCAAATATACATTATGTATATTCTACCACAGAAGCTCTGCGCCGCGTGAGTCAAACCCCTGGCGGTCTTTATTTTGCTTCTGCTCGAGCAGTCGTGCCTCAATGCACAGTAAAATCATTACCCTTAGGTATTACTACCAAGCAACTCGTTTCCCTCTACCGCCAACCCCCAGTTCCACTAAACCAGTGCCCTTTGAAGCGCAATCAACTTAACCCGGAAGTGATCAAAAACGGCAGTTATCCTATGACCGCTAAGTTGTTTGTCATTATTAAACAAGACAATGGTCGGCAACAGCAAGTAGGTGTTGTATATAGCAAACTTTTACTCACCGATCAAGGGCAAAGAGCAATTAAACAGGCTGGTTTCATACCAGTTCGTTAGAATTGTGCAGTTGATTACACAAGAGCGTCGGTTTGACTCCGAAACTCAAGTATGAATGTGCCCCCAAAGCATAATTCAGCGACTTCGGAAAATTGGGTAGCTAAACGTAGGTGCCGGGTGCGGGCGGATCTCCGCCATTACTTAATAAGGGCGTAGCGTTACCCAGTTGCGTCACAGACTCCCCTGAACGGATATCTCTTGTTACATAAATCTCACATTACTAGGACTGACGCATTGACAAAATAAAAAAATAATGCTTTCTTCTAGCAAATCGTTTCGTATTTGTGAGAATAAGACAATTCGTATCGTCTAAACTGAGAGCATGAATTAACATCTCTTTGCTAGTAACAGTAGATATGGTAGTTGATAGTGGGTAACTGATGATTAGAAAGAGGTAATTATTCTTTTTATTCCCCATTACCTATGACCAGCACGCATCTGTGTGACTAGTAATTTGGGTAATTAGAGAAGCTGTAACTATGTTAGAACAGGTAGAGAACAACGGTACTCAAACAAATTCTTGCTCCAAAGTGCTTTCGACTCGTAGGCGAAGTGAACGTTCCCATCAAGCAATTCTCAAAGCAGCAGCTGAGTTATTAGAGGAAAAAGGTTATGCTGGTGTCTGTATTGAGGCGATCGCAACCCGTGCAGGGGTAGGCAAACAAACTATTTACCGTTGGTGGTCTTCCAAAGCGACGGTAATTATGGAAGCTTATGCAGCTCAAGCGGCACCGAATGTTGCCACACCAGATACAGGTACGGTTAAAGAAGACCTCTGTCAAATTCTACGACAACTGTTTACCATACTGACAACAACCACTGTAGGATCTGCTGTCGCCGGACTTATTGCCGAAGCGCAAACGGACTCAAATGTAGCCGAGGCGTTTCGCGATCTGTTCGTTGCCGATCATCGGGAAGCCGCTCGCACAATTTTGTCACGAGGAATCAAAAGTGGTGAACTACGCCCAGACTTAAATTTGGAATTAGTAATAGATGCAATTTATGGTCCAATTTGGTATCGGTTACTATTAAAGCACGCATTATTAGATGATGTATGTGTGGAAGAATTGGTGAACTTAGTTATGGAAGGGGTACAGGTTGTTGTTAAACCCTGATGATGCGGAATGTGGTTTTGAAACCCTTATTAGCTGTTCACTACACCTATTTACATGAACTCACTGATAGAAGAGCTGCAAAGAGTCAGTCCGGAATGAGCGAGAATGGTGGTCGCGTTATGACGCATATGGGAAACATGAAGGGAGTAAGGTTTATCAAGTCACTCATCCTGATATTTCACAACCCTGTAGATTAATCAACATACTACCTTTCGCAAGTAATTCGACTTATTGCCGTATTAATTTTGTTAAGATAGATGCACCGGATTGAGACAGGAAATAGGTTTTTAAAATTGATATTGATTATTGGATAAATCTGACTTTTTCTTTGTAGTTGCTTTTGAAGGCGAGAAATAATAGAGCAGATCCTGCCAAGATAACTGCAAAGAAACCAAACTGTGCAACATCAAAAAAACCAGTACCTTGGATGCTATAAGATGATCTTCCAAAAGATTCTAGTTGGTTCTGTATTTGTTTCTGCCTCTGCCAAACTTCACGCATTGGGGAGAACAAATCATACAGCCCAGTCAGTAATAAGCCGCAGGTGACACACGACAAGACTTTGGTTTTAATTCTTTTGGCACCTGTGTAGAACAGATACCCCAAGCCGAGCAGAAGCAGTAATGAAATGATGCCAATACCACCGCCAATCAGGTTGATTTTGAAGTTGTTTATTTGCCTGATTGAAGGAAGAAAGAGGGTAATGATGGCGAAGACTGAAGCAGCAACACCAAGAGGGTTGTGATTGCCACCCTGAACTGACTGGATGATTTTGTTAGCATTTTCTTGACCGATGATTTCTCCAGCTTTTTGGCTTATTGTTTTGAGGGCCTCCTCGCCGCTAATGGGAATAGCATCAGCAAAATTGTTGCCTTTGAGCAGGTAAATAGCGAGAGCGTTTTCCCCTTCAATCTTGAAGTCTACAGTTTGACCGATGCGGATATCGCCCTGACTGCGGAATTCGCTGGTATTAAATTCATAACGGTTTCCGTCTTGTGCTCTGATCAAGCCAGTCTGTTCCTCTGGATTATAATCGAGAATTTTTCCTTCCATTTGCTTATTTTGGGTACTGGTGGATAATCAAACATATGCTGATAACGAATCAAGCTTATATCTCGTTCGTCAATAAGTAGGGTTTGCTGAACCAGAGAAATGTTGCTCTAAACGAGTTTCTATAATTTTGCAGAAATTGACCCCGAAATTAGGTTCCTAAGCTGACCTATCAAAAAGCTTTGACTAATTGATGCGATTCATCAATTATGGCTTCTTAAAGCCTGTAACTTTTCCTTGACAATTTGGTTGTGCTGTATATGTTCCTGATATTACACCATTGCTAATGTTTCCCTTAAATTCGTAGCCATTGGTGTTGAGAGTAGCAAACCAAGAGCCATCAGGATTGACCTTTCCACTAAAAGTATTAGGGCCACTTAAGTTTACATAACCATCTATCAAACCATCAGCAGAAATCGTTAATTCTTGCAGTGCTTTAGTTTGCACACACTGATTAGTTTTATTCGCTTCCTCAACCCATGAAAAAGAATATTTGCCATCAAGGGGTATTGAAGAATTTGGTTTTCGAGCAGTTCTACTACGACTATCCTGCACTAATTGACCACAAACGACTTTTCCTGTATCTGTCTTTACACAGACTCGTTCTGCTACTGCTGGATTACTGAAGCTACACACAAACATAGCTATTAAAGAGGTGCTAGTTAGAGCCACAAACTTTTGAGATTTTTTAGCATAGTATATGTTTTCATGATAGAAGTCTATTTTCCAGTGGACTTTTTTTTATTTGCTTATCATTAATACAGCCTTTAAGTTTATTTGTAGGAATAGTGATCGCACTTTCAGGCACAATAGAGTAGATTACAAAAAATAGTACGATAGTTTTCCGAAATGTTGAAGACAACACCGAACTTATCGAGCTTAATTTCGCGCAGTTCGGAGGATAGCGGAATCTGTTCAGTTGTGTCGTCACATGAACTTTTGGCTGCAACAAGATCGCTGGCAAAAACTGACAAGAGAATAGCAATCACTAATGACAAAATAAATTGTGTAGAGTATCTTATGACTGACATTTTAAATCTATACTGTCTCAAATAATACATTAAAGTTACTGATTTTAATCACCAAATTCTTGTAGTAAATCACCCCGTACCCACCCTGTAATATCAGATTTCACAACCTGCACACGAAGCCAGCAGTAACCATCCTTTCTAGCAACTTGCTCACGAACAGACACTGGTGTCTTGGAGGCTACAATATGTAGAACAGGGGAATTGACAGTTGGTTCTGAGCGCAGATGTATAGAAGCACCATCTCAAGTAAATACCAACTTTATTTGTACCAACCTACTTATTAACTGTACGTTCGCTCATTTTTAACCGCCAGATTTAATTAATCCTTACAGGGCTTGTCATTCTGGCTGTGCAATGGATTCAGGCATTTTTAGTCCCATGGAGCTTTCATTTTATGATTTATCCTATGCCTACGACTTAAATAATCCGCTCTGGGAGCGTTATACAATGGTCATAAATATTACTTATAAATTTAGGCTTACTTAAAAGTCCCCTTTTTGCTTTTACATTAAGGCTTTAATTCCCCTCCCAATACTGCAAGGGCTGAGAAAATTTATCTGTTGAGACAAGCACCGGGGAAGGGGATGCAGGGAAGGAAAAAAAGCCAAATCCTACGCAGTATTGATTCCCCTCCGGATCTCAAGGAGGAGCGAACGCACAGTAGTAAAATTAATTCTGCCACCTATTACCTGATTTTTTCAGAAAGATGAAAATCAATAAAGCTTGAGGCTTACACCAGCCCAACCTGGATTGAGATCGCACCAAGTAACGAGTGACTGACGATGATACTATATAAATTCCGAAACTTGGCGTAGTAACAACCCCAAAGCAGACCAATAATAAATGTAAAAACCAGCGTGGGTACATCTCGATATATCAGATGCACGAAACTGTAAAGTAAGCTGGAGATTAGAATCTGTAAAGAAATCTCTAACTTGGCTCTGGAGAAAATACTAAACAG
>JAQYWP010000391.1 GCA_029379285.1 Rhizonema sp. PD38 | reverse complement strand
CTTACTTACAGCTAGCATTCAGCCATCAGCTATCCGTAGTCAATTTACATAACTTGTAAAAACCTTCAGTTATGTTACCTTTTTCGATAAGATTTCTGAATGATTGCTGACTACTGAAAGCAGATCGTGAGTTCAGTCCTAAAGAAAAGAACCCTTTCTCAGGAAAGGGGCTACCTACCAGCGGTTTTTCCCTTGACACAAGCGCCACAAGGTGATCTGAATGGTTAAGACTCATGAATATCGTTATCAAGTCCAAAACTCTTAGTGACAAATGGTTAAAAATAAGTAATTTTGCTACATTTTATAGTAAAATTTTTGACCTCTGAAATAAAAAATTTTAATAGTATGACCGGATTTTCCTTACTTGTGAAACAGAGGAATCAGATAACACAATTCCTTTGTTTGTTTTTTCTATGTTTATTGTTGATTGTTAGTTGTGGTACGACTCAACAGACAACGATAACAGATAATCGGATTATTGTGGGTACGACGCTGAAGCCGCGAACCCTTGACCCAGCTGATGCCTATGAACTACAGTCGCTTTGGTTAGTTTATAACATGAGCGATCGCCTCTACACTTACGAACCGGGCACCACGGAAATTAAACCTCAGTTGGCGACTGCATTACCGCTCATTAGTCGTGATGGTTTAACGTATACCATTCCCCTGCGTCAGAAAGTTGTGTTTCACGATGGGACTCCTTTCAATGCTAAGGCAATGGAGTTTAGCATTCGGCGTTTTATTGAAAATAAAGGCAAGCCATCTTTCTTACTTGGTGATGCTGTGGCATCAGTCAAAGCTTCGTCTGAGTATGAGTTAACCATCAAGCTGAAAAAGCCCTTTGCTGCGTTTCCTTCGTTGCTGGCGTTTTCGGGTGTCTGTGCTGTGTCACCTAAAGCCTACGAACTTGGAGCGGGGAAATTTAATCCGAATATTTTTATCGGCACTGGTCCTTACAAATTAGCAAGATTTGGCACAGATTCGGTGCAATTTGATGTGTTTGACAAATATTGGGGAGAAAAGCCAGCAAATAATGGTATTAATGTCCAAATCTTTAGCAACGGCGTAAATTTATATAACAACTTCCGTAAAAAAGCTGTAGATGTAGCTTACTTAACTATGGACCCAGATCAAATTCGCAGCTTGACGGATCTGGCAAAAGATGGTTCTTGGCAAGCAATTCCCAATAAAAGTAGCGTGGTGAGTTATGTAGCTATAAATCGGAATCAAAAACCTTTGGATAACCTAGCAGTGAGACAAGCGATCGCTGCAATGATCAACCGTCCGCTCATCAACGAGCGAGTTTTGTACGGTCAAGCAGAAGCAGTATATAGTATGGTGCCGACAACATTTAATGTTTACGAACCAGTGTTTAAAGGGCAGTACGGCGATGGCAATGCTCAAAAGGCTCAAGAACTGCTGAAAACTGCTGGTTTCACTAAAACCAATCCGGCTCGCGTTGAAATTTGGTATCCCTCAGGTTCTCCCACTCGCAGTTTAACAGCATCAATACTCAAAGCTCTGGCTCAAAAAACAATGGATGGATTGCTGCAATTTGAACTAAACACTGTGGAATCTACCACTGCTTTTAAAAATATTGCCAAAGGTTTGTATCCCATATTTTTACTAGATTGGTATCCCGACTTTTTAGACGCAGACAACTACATTCAGCCCTTCCTGTCTTGTGATAAAGGATCAGCAGCAAGTGGATGTGAGGATGGGGGAAGTCAGTCTCAGGGTTCGTTTTACTACAGCGATCGCATGAATAAGCTAATCGATCAAGAGCGAAGTGAGCAAAACCCCGAAGCTCGTAAGAACATTTTTGCAGAAATTCAAACACGACTGGCAGCCGATGTGCCATATGTTCCTTTATGGCAAAACAAGGACTATGTATTTGCTCAAAAAGGTATTAGCGGTATTCAATTAGATCCCACAGAGATTCTGATTTACAAGACAATCAAAAAATAGTCAATAGGTAATTGTTAACAACTAACAACCAACAATTAAGAACTCACAAATATTATGTCTCGCTCTAAAGCCATAACGTACTACATTACCGCCCGTCTACTTCTAGCTCCACTTCAGTTGTTAACAATCGTCACTATTGTGTTTCTGCTGCTACGGGCAACACCTGGAGATCCAGTTGATGCGATTTTGGGTGGGCGTGCGCCAGCAAGTGCCAAAGAGGAATTGCGGAAACAATTGGGTTTAAACCTACCTCCGTTACTACAGTACCTAAATTACATCGGCTCCCTGCTTCGCTTTGATTTTGGGAATTCCATAACTAGTCGAGGACAAAAAGTTTTGGATATAATTTGGCAACACTTTCCAGCAACGGCAGAATTAGCCATATTTAGCATTGCGATCGCACTCATTGTGGGTATTACAATTGGCACTATTTCTGCAACACGTCCTAACACAGCTCTTGATGTCGGGGGACGGTTGTTTGGCATTATCACTTACTCACTCCCCATATTTTGGGCAGGAATGCTTCTGCAATTGATTTTCGCCGTTCAGCTTGATTGGTTGCCATTAGGAACACGCTTTCCTGCAACTATTCCTGCCCCAAATACTATCACTGGTCTCTATACAATAGATAGTTTGTTGAGGGGCAACTTCACCCAGTTCTTTAGTGCTGTGCGATATCTTATTCTTCCTAGTTGCACTTTAGGAATTTTGCTCAGCGGTATTTTTGAGCGGATTGCGCGAGTCAATTTAAAGCAAACCCTGCAAGCCGATTATGTAGACGCAGCGAGAGCCAGAGGCATTCCTGAAAGAAAGATTTTAATTTCCCACGCCTTAAAAAATGCTTTAATTCCAGTGATTACAGTCTTAGGTTTCACCTTTGCTTCTCTATTGGGTGGTGCTATTTTAACCGAAGTCACATTTTCGTGGCCCGGATTGGCGTTTCGACTGTATCAAGGGATTACCGAGCGAGATTATCCAACAGTACAAGGAATTATGGTATTTTTTGGGGTAATTGTTGTCAGTGCAAGCATTGTGATTGATGTTTTAAATGCATACGTAGATCCACGTATTCGCTATTAGGATAATAGTAGGGACGGGTTTTCATCAACAAAACATCGGCGACAACACAACAGCATGTGAAACCCGCCCGTACAGGAGTTAGAAATTATTAAATTTTTGTTTTCTGACTCCTGATTTTAGAATTTACAAATCGCTTTGAGAACTTGTAGCAAATGGATTGCTCGCTCAGATTCTAATAAATTTAATTCTGGCAATAACTGATAAACTGGGGGATTTCCCTGTAAAATATAAACAAACTGATAACTCCGTCCATTTGTTGTTAGTCCCCAAACTGATTTTTGGTATTTTAGGCTGTTATAAGCATAAGTAAGTAATTGTGGTAAACCCTCCAACACATCGACACCACTATTTTTAGATTCAATCACAAACACCCAGAAATACGAATTATTTGTTGTCAGTTGAGACTTATTAACAGCTAAAAGATCCATTCGCCCTGTAACTTTTGTATCTTCATCTTGAATATCAATATCAGCGATATCTTCTTCCAAGCTAATCTTTATAGGAGAACGATAGAATCCAGCTAATCGCATTAAGGGAAAGATGGTTAAAGCTTTAACGAGTCCTTCTGATACTTTTCCTTCTGCTAGATAATTATCAAAATCATTGCGAATGTGTCCTAATTCATGTTGTTCCGTTTCAGATAACGGTTCCAAAGACAATAAGGGAGTGAAAGAGCTATTATATTGCCTTTGAAAGCCAAAAAGACGATGTATGTCGCCTAAAGATAAGGTTTTAGCTTGGATATTGACCATAGTTTTAATTATTCTACTTATTTACTAATTTTAGTATCAGGCTAAGGCTAAGATTCCCGACTTCTTTAAGAAGTCGGGAATCTGATTGAATGGGTGAAGTCTAAAAGTTTACATAATTTTTTTCATAGCTAATTGCAGAATGCTGACCTCGGTTTTATAGTATTGTCAGCATAAATACTTAAGTGAAGCAGAGAAAAGGATTGTGAGCGCTATATTAATATATCGGTGGATTGTAGCTATACTACTTGCTATTTAAACTAAATCGAGCTATTTATATCTAACGAGCAAGCTAGCGTACCAAATTTTTCGTTGCTGATACGTTCAAAGACTCCCCAGCATTAATGCCATCTCGAACACCACTATCTCAGGTAGTAATTTTAGGAAGCTCCTTTTGGCGAGTTGCAATTGGTGTAATAACTGTAACCGTGATTTTGATAGAACCTGGAGTCTGGCTATACGAAT
Source organism: Rhizonema sp. PD38 (assembly GCA_029379285.1). GTDB lineage: Bacteria > Cyanobacteriota > Cyanobacteriia > Cyanobacteriales > Nostocaceae > Rhizonema. The sequence goes on along the minus strand of JAQYWP010000391.1, from coordinate 3,342 downwards.
GGTTGACTAACAGTACTCCATTGATGTGTCAGATGCAAAATGTTCCTAGGGGAAGTTTTAGATATGGAAGTAGTGCAACTTGGCTACAAATATTTCAACAGGTAGATCGGAATATTAAATCGGAGTGTCCTGAATTTCAGTTGCATTTTGTGCATCCTCCTGCTGGAGAGAGCGGTTCAGACATGGGCATCAAAATGTTGCTTAACAATCAAATTGATTTTGCCGTTTCCTCTCGCCGGATTAAAAAAGAAGAATATCAAGAGGCTAGGATGAAAGGGTTTGAGATTGAAAATATTCCCGTTGCACTTGATGGGATTGCGATCGCAGTTCACCCCAATCTACCTATTTCCGGCTTATCGATCACTCAACTCAAGCAGATATTAGTAGGTAAAATTACTAATTGGAAGCAAGTGGGCGGAACTGATTTAAAAATCACACTTTATGCCCGAAAACATTCCAATACCTTCAACTTCATTGAAGAAGACGTTTTAGAAGGGCAACCTATTCGTCAAGATATTGAGATAGTTTCAACCGCTACTGAAGGAGTAAGAAAGGTAGCAAGCGATGCAGGCGGTATTTACCTTGCCTCGGCTTCGTATCTAGGTTCTCAATGTACAATTAAGACCCTACCAGTTAGCAATCAACTCAACAAATTGCTCCAACCGTACCAGGAGCTATCTACATTTGCCGCCCAGTGTAGCGATCGCGATCGCGGTAAATCCAACGTGCCAACGTTCTCAGCTGGGAACTATCGACTTACTCGCCCCTTATTCATAATTGTTAAGCAGAATGGTGGAAGTGGACAACAAGCAGGAAAAGCATACGCTGACATACTGCTTACCCCTCCTCGTCAAGAACTTATTGAAAAAGCTGGCTTTCTCAGAATTCGCTAAGGGGCTTAGATTCCCGACAACTCTTGTGAAGTCGGGAATCTTATTGTCCCACATCCAAGTTAAAGTAGAAACTCTTATCAACTATTCTATTGCTACCATCATATTTAGTGATGGGTATGTTGACTTCGTGTTCTCCTGGTTCTACCTTCCAAGTTTTGTTAAAATTGCCAACATTGTGACAACTAGTATTAATAGGGAAACTACTGGGACTTAACAGAGCATCTTTGTAACTCTCAACTCCATTCTTGAACAAATAGGCTTTCACTTCTACCTTATTGACTGCTGCTTCAGGCAGAATACAATAATATAGGTTCACTAATCTAAGCCTATCTCCAGCCTTTAGAGGAATACGTTCGTTATTTTTTATTTCCTTGGGTTCGTCGCTATTAATTTGCACAGTAACATGAGCGACGCAGACTTTAGTGTTAACAGCTTTATTGCACTCTGAGTCTGTGAGATGATTTGAAATTGTCGAAGTAGGGGTAGCAGAAGGCTTTATTTCTGAAGAACTTTTCTGGTTTTGAGCAATCAGGGCAGCTTCTAAAGTGCCAGCTGCACTAATAAGAGCAACCAAGATGGGAACAATTAATTTCTCTAGTGAAAATTTCATAAATTGTTTTCTACTCCTCGTCTGCGCGTGCTTTTTTGATAACACCATCATGACTTTGGCGTCTGGCACTTCAGGTTGACAAAAGTAGGAAGCTTGCTCCCTACTATTTTGTAGGCGAAAGTCGGTAAATGTTGGTTTGTATGGTAACGTAGTACAATAGCTCGTTTTTATATTTATAGGATCTACGTACACTCTACGAATTCTTGGCGCTCTTGGCTTCTTCTCTTCGAGACGCTTCGCGTTCATCGTCAGACGTTGCGTCAGCTAAGGCGGTTCAAAAAATTAAGCCTTGTGGCAACTTTTGCGTAAATCCTGATTTAATCCGCAAACTCAGTTACAGCCAATGGACTCAGAAGAAGCATTGGAATTCATTAATAGACTTTTTAAGAAAAGGACAAACCAAGTTTTAAATAAATTGGAAACAACGCTGTTTCTTGGTTTTTGGGAAGAGAAGAGTTACAAAGAAATTGTAACTCAGACAAATTGGAGTGAGCAGCATTTGCGAGACACAGGCCCAAAGTTATGCTCCAAGATTACAGAACTTATAGAAAGACAAGTTACTAAGAAAAATTTTAAGAACCCAATTGAAGATCGTTATAAAGATTATTCACCAAACATTCCTCCCCAAGAATCGCCATCAGCAGAACAGGAAAAATTCAAGCCAACCCCCAATGTAATTGGTAGTGAAAATGGAATTACCAACCCCTTCATTCCTCAAAATGGTAGAGTCGAAAATCCGGAACTGTTCTTTGGGCGGAAGCGAGAAATCCAGCGAGTGTTGGAGGTTTTAAATAGCGGTAGTAGCGTAGCACTGATTGGTGAGGAGGGTATTGGCAAATCCTCTCTGCTATGGGCGATTTGCCAAGAGGTTAAAAGTCGTCTACATCTACCGCGTCAGTCAGTTTTTGTAGACTTGAATGAAGTCGATAATGAAGAAGACTTCTACAGTACGTTGTGTCACGAGGTTGGTATCCCCGAAAGCAAAGGGTATAAGTTAAACCAGAATTTACGATCTCATCAACATAAACTGCTACTGGCTTTAGATAATGTAGGAAAAATTACTCGGCTAGGGTTTAGCCGTCAAATACGAGATAGATTGCGTGGTTTAGCCGAGGGGAGTAATGCTCCGTTGAAGCTGATTTTAGTTGCCACTCAACCATTGAACGACTTATTTAATGATAGTCACGATGAAGGCAAAACATCACCACTGGCAGGTATTTGCCAAGAGGAACATATTAAACCTTGGAATGAACCTACGATGCGTGCTTTTATTTCTAATCGTCTGGCTCAGACGGATGTGAATTTTACTGAGGAAGAAATTATTCAACTGGTGCAAGAAAGTGATGGGCATCCCAGGCGACTAATGCAGCTGTGTTATCGAACTTATGCCCATTACTTGGAGGGTGTGTAATGAGTCCACACCACCCTGTACCCCGCTTAGACTTAGCGCCCAAACTCAAGCGCCTTCTCTCCCTGTGGAATCCCCTAGATTACCTGCGCCTGTTGTACTGGGTGTTTTACTTTCCCCAAGCTTTGCGGTGGTATATAGATAAGTTCGGGGATGAGTATATTCCTCCACGGGAAATGAATTGGCGCAAGGGATGGGAGTTGTTGCGACAAAACCCTAATCAACGCAATTTGTTTCTGCAAGGATTGATTTTAACAGTTGTTACGCCGTTAACTTTAGTTTGGCTTCTACAGCTACTGGGCGTTCCTATTTTTTGGTTTGGCGTGGCGAGAGGCGTGGCGAGTGGCGTGGCGTTAGGCGTGGCGAGAGGCGTGGCGTTAGGCGTGGCGTTAGGCGTGGCGTTAGGCGTGGCGTTAGGCGTGGCGTTAGGC